>CAZEPA010000433.1:0-4151 GCA_964513955.1 uncultured Anaerolineae bacterium
GCAGTGTCCAACGCCGGCACTATCTCCGATCGCGGCGCGTTCAGCGTCTACCTGGCCGATGGCAAGACCCGCATCGGCGAGTTGGACGAGGAGTTCGTCTTCGAGACGCGGCCCGGCGACGCCTTCTTGCTGGGCAGCCAGACCTGGCGGGTGCTTGGGATCGAGGATGATCGCATCGTCGTGGGCGAGGCGGCGGGCGCGATGCCGCGCATGCCCTTCTGGCGCGGGGATTATCCCTGGCGACCCTACGAACTGGGGTTGCGCATCGGCCAACTGCGCCGCGCCATCGCGGAGCGCCTGGCCGCCGACAGCGCGCAGGCCGGCGCCAGCGAGCAGTGGCTGCGCGAGGAGTTTCGCCTGGATGCCAACTCCGCGCGCCAACTGCTCGACGGCGTGCGTCGCCAGATGGAGAACGCCGGCGTCATCGCCAGCGATCGCACGGTGGTCGTTGAAACCTTTACCGACGCCATCGGCGACCAGCGCATGGTCATCCAGACGCCCTTCGGCGGGCGCATCAACGGCGCGTGGGCCTTGGCCCTGAGCAGCGCCCTGCGCGAACGGCTGCGTTTTGGGGTGGAGGTGCAGGCCAACGACGACGGCATCCTCTTCCGCTTTCCCTCGACCACCCAGAGCATCCCCGTGGACATCGTGCGTATGAGCGCGGCCGAGGCGCAGCGCCGCATCGTCGCCGAACTGCCCGATTCGGCCGTCTTTGGCGCCCATTTTCGCATGAACGCGGCGCGCGCCATGCTGCTGCCCAAAGCGCAGGGGCGCAAACGCACCCCCTTCTGGCTGCAGCGCCTGAAGGCCCGGGATCTTCTCGCCGCCACGCGTCAGTTGGCCGACTTTCCGATCGTCATCGAGACCTACCGCGAGTGCCTGCAAGATGTGTTCGACATGCCGCACTTGGTTGAGGTGCTGACCGCAATCGAGGACGGCCGCATCGAAGTCGTCGCTGTCGAATCGGTCGCGCCCTCGCCCGTCGCGGCCGGCCTGCTCTTCAACTTCATCAGCGTGTACATGTACGAATGGGACGCGCCCAAGGCCGAACGCCAGTTACAGACGTTGGCCTGGCGCAGCGATTTGCTCGATGACCTTCTGCAAAGCAGCGAGCTCGCGCGCCTGCTCAAGCCCGAAGCGATGAGCGCAGTCACGGCGCAGGCGCAGCACACCGCGCCCGGCTTTCAGGCGCGCACGGCCGAAGAACTGGCGGTCTACCTGCACGAGGTGGGAGACTTGACCACGGCCGAGGCGTTGGCCCGCGCCACGGGGGATGCAGCGGCCTGGCTGACGCAGTTGGCCGGCCAGGGCCGCATCGTTGAGATCAATATGCCCACCGCGCACGGATCAGAGCCGCGCTGGATTCCGCAGGAACTGGCGGCTGAATACCAAACCGCGCCGTCAGAGAGCGCCGAAGAGAAGGCTGCTGACTTCCCTGGCGCGCCTACCATCTTGCGCCGCTTTCTGCGTCACAGCGGCCCCGTCAGCCGCGCGGACATCCTGGCCCGCTACGCCTTTGACGCAGCCTGGCTGGATGACGAGCTGGCGCACCTGATCGCAGCTCGCGACGTCGTGCAGGCAAACTTCAGCGCCCCAGACGCTGACGCGGGCTCCCCGGCGGATTTGCAGGTGGTCGACCGCCGCAACCTGGCCTCGATGCATCGGCGCACGTTGACGCTGCTGCGCCGCGAAGTGCAGCCTGTGCCGCTGGCCGCGTACAGCGATTTTCTCTTGCGCTGGCAGCACGTTCACCCCGCCGAGCGCCTGGCTGGCGCGTCCGGCCTGCGCACGGTCATGCAGCAGCTGCAGGGCAGCGAAGCGCCGGCCGTGGCCTGGACGCGCGACCTCCTGCCCGCACGTGTGGCCGATTTTGCCCCGGCAGATCTGGACCGTCTCTGTCAGTCTGGCGAATGGGCCTGGGTGTTGACCGGGCAGGAGGCGCGACGCGCACGCGCGCGCTTCCTGGCGCGCGGCGAGGGGCGTCTTTTCCTGGCCGATGCGGGCAACCCGTCCCTGAATGAAGCGGCCGCAACCGTTTACGCCTTCTTGAAGCATGAAGGCGCCTCGTTCCTGGCCGACATCCAAAGCGGGTTGAGCCTGGCGGCCAGCGCGGTGCAGGCTGCGCTGATTGAGCTGGCATTGGCCGGCCTGGCGACGAATGACACCCTGGCCGCGCTGCAAACCCTGCTGCAAACTCATCAGCCGACTCCAGCAGCGCCGGCGCCGCTCAGCGCGCTGGAAGCAGAACTGGCCGCGCGCCGCGGCCCGCGGCCCGTGACGTTGGGGCAACGGCCCGCCAGCGCAACCCTGCGCCGCGCACGGCAGCAGGTGGAGCAGCGCCTGCAGCGCGGCGAAGATGCCGCAGACTGGCCGGGCCGCTGGGTCATCGTGCCTCGGAATGCGCTCCTCGGCCCGCCGTTGACCGATGAAGCCCGCGCTGAACGCTTGACGCGCGTCTTGTTGGCGCGCGAGGGCGTCATCCTGCGTGAGCGGCTGGAGGCAGGCGCCTGGGCGCTCATCTACCCCGTCTTGCAGCGCATGGAACTGCGCGGCGAAGTGCGGCGCGGCTACTTCGTCAGCGGCCTGTCGGGCATCCAGTATGCGCAGCCGGACGCAGTCGAACGGTTGCGCGCGTCCGCGGCCGCGCCTGACGATGCCGCCTTGATCGTCATCAACGCCAGCGACCCGGCCAATATGTGGAGCGGCGAAACAGGCGATGAAGCCTGGCGGGTGGCGCAGTTGCCATCAACTCACCTGGTGCTGAACGGCGGTCGCCCCGTGCTGGTGGCTGAGGACAACGGCGAACGCCTGCGCGCGTCCGCGGACACCGCCCCAGAGCTGCTGCAGCGCGCACTGATGATCTACCTGGCGCGGCCCTTTGCCGGGCGGCGCGTCCAGGTTAATACCTGGAATGGCGCGCCCATTCTGGGCGGCCCGGGCCAGGCCATTCTGCAGGCGCTTGGATTCCAGCGGCTGCCTGCGGGCATGGAGTGGTGGGCCGGCCACTGATCGGACGCACGTCGCCCCGAAACGGCGTCCTTTCGACATAGCTTTATTGGCGAAATGGCAAGTTATGGTACAATAAAGTGAGTGCATTATTGATCTCCCCCTGCATTGCCCCCATATCATGGCATACCGCCGGCCATGGTTCGTGTTGTTCCGAATAGCCTGATTGGGAAGGAGCATCATGGTCAGATCAAGTCCTTCAGGGTTCAATCCACGTTCTCTTCTGCGCACCCTGGCAATTCCTATCCTCGCCCTGTTGTTAGCCCTGGCGTTAGGCGCCCTTGTCATGCTGTTGTTTGGCGACGATCCGCTCAAGGCTTACAGTGGCCTCTTCAAAGGGGCCTTCGGAACCGGGCGCGCCTGGGCCACCACCGTGCGCAAGATGACGCCTGCGATTCTGACCGGCCTCTCCGTGGCGGTCGCATTCAAAGCTGGCCTCTTCAACATCGGCGCTTCCGGCCAATTCATCATCGGCACTGTGTGTTCGGTCACCATCGGTGTCAACTTTCCCAATATGCCCGCAGCCATCCATATACCGCTGGCGCTGCTGGCCGGTATTGCGGGCGGCATGGTGTGGGGCGCCATTCCGGGCCTGCTTAAGGTCTACACCGGCGCGCATGAGGTGATCACCACAATCATGCTGAACTACATCGCCAGCCTCCTGGCCGGGTGGACGGTGTATGCGGGGGGTACGCAGGGTCAAACGCCCGGCCCCTTGTGGGATCGCACGGCCGGGCCTATTTCTGAGACGGCCGACGTCGTGGCCAGCGCGCAGATTCCGTGGATTTTTGGCCCACCCTATCGCGTGCATTGGGGCGTCGTCATTGCCCTGCTGGTCGCCGTCTTCATATGGTGGCTGCTCTACAAAACCACGATTGGCTTCGAGATTCGCACGGTGGGCGCCAACGCCAAAGCCGCGCGCTATGCCGGAATACGCGTGGGCTGGACGATCATCTTCACCATCATGCTCGCTGGCGGCTTGGCCGGGTTGGCCGGTGGCATCGAAACCCTGGGCCTGAATCATAAATTTGCGCCGGAGTTCGGCGGCAGTGTTGGGTTCGACGGCATCACGGTCGCGCTCTTGGGTCAAACGCACCCCTTCGGTGTGATTCTGGCCGCTTTTCTATTTGGCGCACTCGACGCCG
>CAZEPA010000434.1:0-4141 GCA_964513955.1 uncultured Anaerolineae bacterium
ACGCAGTAGCGCATCCAGAGTTGTTTCACCGCCTGGATTGCATCAAGCTCGACGTGGATGGCTTCGAGGAGTTGGTGCTGCGCGGCGCGCAAGATACGCTGCAGCGCCATCATCCTGCAATCCTGATGGAGATCGGCCGTGACTCGCTGGGCGCGGTGCGTTATCTGCAGGCGCAGAATTACTCCTTCTTGACGGAGGCCGGAGCGGAGATCCACCTCGATAGCATCACCCTGCCGGAGATGCCGGGCAGGCGACCGACCGTGAACGTCATCGCCCTCCCCGTCCGATCGGATCTGCCGCCGGAGCAAGCCTCTTGAAAGTCCTTTGCCTGACCGACTTCGCGGTCAACCCACCCGATCGCTGGATTTGGAACCACCTGGGCGATGAAAACGACCAGGTTCACTTCCTTTGGGCCGGAAGCAGCGATCGCTCAGGACGCCTGGGTAAGCTCGTGTCGCGCTATCCGTCCTTCTGGCGACTTGGCCTCCGTGCGCTGCACCAGACAGCAAGGTGCGACTATGATGCGATTGTAGCCTGGGAGAGCAAGAACGGCATCCCACTGGCCTTCTTCCGATGGTTACGGCGCGACAGCCACCCGCCGCTGGTGCTGCTGACGTTCTCAGCGAAACAGAACGCAGCGCGTTTCGGAGCGATCGTTCATCGCTGGCTCAGATACGTGGATCACATGACGGTTCCGTCGGAATGGGAGGCGAGCTACTACACCCGGATGTTTGGGCTGCCCGCCGAACGGGTCTCGGTCTGCCATCTGGGCGCCTACGATCGTTGGGGCGGCCTGCCCGCTGTGGCGGCGTCGCCTGACGCAGAACAGGGAGGCCCCTATCTCTTTTCAGGCGGGCTAACAGATCGTGACTATCGCACACTGCTGGCGGCGGTTGCTGGATCCGGCATCCGAACGATGATTGCCACGCGGCCCTACATCGGGCGCCGGCTGCCAATGCCCGCCGAGGTCAAGATCAGCGATTTGCTGTCTGGGGCGGAATACGCGGCCACGGTAGCGGGAGCGCAGGCGGTGGTCATTCCACTCAAGCCGGTGAACCACGCCGCCGGCCTATCCCTGGCGCTGGACGCGATGGCGCTGGGCCGCCCGGTCATTTGCTCGGCGATTCCGGCCATGCGCGATTACATCGAAGATGGCGTCACCGGCCTTCTGGCGCCGCCAGGCGATGCCGATGCGCTGCGCGCGGCGATCCGCTGCCTGCTTGAACATCCCGCAGAGGCCGAGGCGATGGGCCGCGCGGCGCGCCGCCGCTTCGAGGAGCGGTACACGTTCGAGGCCTTCGCCAGACGGGCTTACGCCATCCTATCTGACACGGTGGCTGCTGTGAGTCGACACAGGGCGGACAGCTTCGGTTGATTGCGATCACCACCTGCCAATTTCCATCCATCGCAGAGAGTAAAGCAAGAAAATATTGAGTATGGCAAATACAGCCAGTGACGAAAATGAGATTTGGGTCATCTGTCCCCTATGCCAACACGACGCGGCCGCGCTGTACCTATCTCCGTGGGACCCTGCCGGCAGTCCACGATATCAAGTTGTCCGCTGTCAACACTGCGGTTTCTTCTACACCAACCCCCGACCGTCACCAGAAGTCCTGGGTGAATACTACAGCTCGGACTACTACTCGTACTGTATGACAAGCGGTCATAGACACCGCATTAAGCGATCGGTAATGATCTACATGGCGCGACAATGGCTAAAATACCCGAGGGGCCCTGTCGTTGTTGCCGAGTCCACTTCGACCAAGTATGCGACACCGATCCTGGCGCGGCTCATGAAAAGGCAAAAGTGGCGTTTACCGACTTGGAAAGAAGGAGGAAGGCTTCTTGATGTCGGATGCGGATGGGGCGAATACCCAAGCATCATGGCGCAATTGGGATGGGAAGTTGTCGGAGTGGAGATCTCAGAGCAAGCAGTGATGTATGGGCGAGAGAAGTATGGTCTTGACATACGATGCGGTGCCCTGAAGTACCAGCAATTCCCTGATCAATCATTTGACGTTGTAACCTTGTGGGATGTGCTTGAGCATTTGGCGAATCCATCCGAAACACTGTCGGAGGTACATCGAGTTCTACGGCCGGATGGATGGCTTATGATGACGGTCCCGAACTGCCGAAGTCTTCAGGCAAGCCTTTTTGGTGGAGCGTGGGCCCAATGGGATCTACCGCGTCACCTGAGTCACTTCAATTCCGATACGCTAAAGGCCTTCCTGAACAGTCAGAAGTTCTTGATTCGATCAATTGATTACATGTCCGTGCCAACCACCACTGCGAGCAGTATAGCCTACTATCTGAACGCCCGGTTTGGCATTCCACATTGGCAACAGCCAGCATGGCTTAAGCCTTTGACATATGCAACATCCGGGTGCATGGCTTGGATCAGTGAACTCACTGGTCGCGGCGACACATTGGTCGTTCATGCACAGATGACAATCGAGTAAAGTAGCTACTGAGCCCCTACCACTGAGAAATGGCGATGTGTGCATGTTCGAGCTGGGTAAGCGCATAAACCCATACACCGGCAGCAACTTCGATGATTTCCTGGCCGAAGCGGGCATCCTGGACAAGGTAACAGCGACGGCGCACATGCGCTGGCTGGCCCTGGTCTACGCGCCCCGCTGGCTGGCAGCGACCCTGGGCAGTCTGTTTTCGGAAGAACTCCGTCGCCAGGTGCGGGTCCCTGCGGCCGAACTCCGGGCAGGCACTCCGGCCGCTGTTGGGCGCGCTGCTGGGGATGTAAACGGGGGACGGGGAGACATGGGGACACGGAGAGGGGGAACTGGGGCAATGGGATAGGGCGCGGGCCGGCCCGGGGCGCTTGGCGCGGGGTGGGCGGTGTGCTACAATAAGACCGTAAGCGGAGTGAGTGGACGGGATTAAGCAAGGAGCCAAAGAACGATGGAAACACTATATCAGACAGTTGACCGTGCTGGCATTTCTATCCCGCTTGAGGTCATTCGCGGCTATGGCCTGCCCGAGGGGACTCGCATTGCTATTTCTTTGCAGAAGGATGGCATTCGTGTTACACCTGCTGAACTGAGCGTTGAAGAGATCGAAAACCGAGCGTTGCGCTTCTTGCTGAAAAACGTTGGGGATGCCATCAGTATCGGCCTGCTGCAGCGCACGACAACCGGAGGCTGGCTGGCGCCGGTGTTGGAGGCCGCCACTGGTAAAGCCATCGGTCAGCTCTGTTACACGGCGACAGGGATCCTGCTCACAGGTGAATCTACCCCAGTGAAGGAGTTGCTCGGAGCAGGCGATGACGCTTGACGTGCCGCTGCTGCCACAAGAACACCCGTGGACCTGTCTGCCCGCGTGTATCCGAATGGTTCTGGCGTATCGTGGCAAGTTGATTGACGAAGACGACATCGCTGCGGTCTGCGGAACGACGCCGCACCGAGGGACGCTGCCAGAACGGGCCGTCGAGGGCGTGCAGCAGCTCGGCTATCATGCCTTGTGGTTCGAGAATGCTGATCTGTCTCGGCTTCAGGATCTCATCGACCACGACTGGCCCGTGATCGTCTTCTTGCGGTCTCGTGATCTACCGAACGGCGGTCGCGGGCTGCATGGCCTTGTGGTTGTTGGCGTTGAAACCGACACCGTGGTCGTCTTGGATCCGCAATCCGTTCGGCGCTACGCAATGACCACCAGGCAGTTCCTTTCGGCGTGGAAAGCGTTGGATACGCAGGGCATGGTCGTCTGGCTGTAGTGTCCTGGTCAGAGTCGTGATGCCATGGTGGAAGCGCGGGTGAGTAAAAGCGAGTTAGCCGGACGCCTGCAAACCAGGCGCTCTCAGCGTGATCGTCTGCTCGACCCCGAGAACACAACCATTACGCTGGATTCGCTGGAGCGCCTGGCGCGTGCTCTGGACAAACAGTTGGTCGTCCGGTTAGCGTGACGATAAACCCGGCAATGCGCGCCGCGGCCGGCGAAGACGCTGCTGGCCCTGAGCAGCTCGTTTTCCGGCAAACGCCGTCGCCAGGCGGAGGCTTCTCGGCAACTGTTGGGTGCGCTGCCGAGGATGTGATCAAGCAACATCCTGTCACACCGATCGTCCATTCCAGTTTTCAGCTTCCAGTTAATACATGAAACACCCACTCCTCATCATCCTCCTGCTGAGCGT
>CAZEPA010000435.1:0-4141 GCA_964513955.1 uncultured Anaerolineae bacterium
GCGCGTTTTGAAACTGCGCGGGATGATGGCGTTGTAGTCTGGGAAGGTCGCGTCCAACAGTTGGCTGACCACGTCCACCTGGTGGTAGCCGCCCTTGCCGTCGCTCTTGCCCCAAATGTGGAACATGATCTGATTGCGCGCGGGCGTAATCGTGACCTCCACTGGGCGCTCGTCGCTGGCATCTGCGGCTATGCGCGCCACCTCGCTGAGCGAGCGGGCCGGCACGATGACGGTGTTGCGTGTGCCGCCGATCATTCCCATGCCGCCGCTGCGGCGCGCCAGGCGGTAACCGTCCGTGGCCGCCATCGTCAGGCGTTCTTCTTCGAAACGCACCTCGACGCCGGTCAAGGTGGGGCGGCTTTCATCGGTAGACGCGGCAAAAGCCACCTGCTGGATCATCTGGCGCAGGGTTGCAGGCGGCAGCTCAATTACGGCCGTGTCGCCGCGATCGGCCACCGTGGGGATAGTGGGAAATTCGGCGGCATCAATGCCCTTGAAATTGGCTTCGTAGCGGGCGCACTTCAAGTTCAGGGTCTGCGTGCGCACAGACAGATCGAGGTCAATCTTCTCGGCGGGCAGTGAGTTGATGAATTCGGACAAGATGCGGGTTGGCACGGTGATAGCGCCCTCATCCTCCACCTTGGCGCCAATCCAACAATTGATGCCAATTTCAAGGTTGGTCGCTGCCAACTTGAGCTGCCCCTGGTCGGTTGCCAGTAAGACATTGCTCAAGACAGGGAGCGTGCTGCGGGAAGATACCGCACGTCCGACGATGGAAAGGCCTTTGGTTAGATTTTCTTGCAGGCAAGTGATGCGCACGTGACAGCCTCCTGGGTATGACGAGTGTCGTCCAATGACTCATTGATAGAGGCCAGTATACCATATAACCGGCTTCTGTTCCAATCTCAGCGGCGGTTTACGCCCAGCCCACGGCGGCGCAGGGACGGTAGGCTGTTTTGAAGACAACCTTAAAATTATCAACCAGACAGAAGTAGCGTTTTTATGGTCGGGTTATGAAAATCGCAGTTATCTAGGGCATAGAAAAAAAAGCTGTCCTAGATGTTGTGTAGTACAGGTGTTCGGCGTAGTCAACTTGACGTAAAAGGCCGAAATAGGGGGTCTGAGAGCCTCCGCGAGGGGGTTGCACGGGTTTGGCTGGCATGGTAGAATGTTAACGACCGTTAGGGTGGCGCTGGAAGTATTTAACACATGCGATTGCAATGCAGCACGTGATGCCTAACCACTGGGCCCCCGATGTTTTGCACGTCCCCTGACGTGCCGGCACATCGAAGCTCAACCCACGTAGCCCATGCCCGTGTCCGCCTCTGTACTATAAACGGTCAAGAGCGCCTTGTCAGGCTTGGAGTTTGCTTCCCCCACCATCATCGCGGCCACACCCCAGGCTTTGCCGTCTCTGTGTGACCTGATGACGACGATACACTGCAGTAAAGACAGGAATGATGGGATAATCATGTCTGGAATTACCCAAATGACCAGTAGTTTCGCTCCTGCCGTGCATTGGCAGGCTGCTCTGGGTGAACTCAAACTGCAGATGCCGCGCGCAACCTTTGACACGTGGGTCAAAGACACGACCGTGGTCGGCTGTAATCAAGACGAATACACCATTGGGGTTCCCAACGCTTTTGCCAAAGATTGGCTTGAAAACCGACTCGGCGCGACGATGCGGCGCACGTTGGCGGCCATCGTTGGCCGTCGGGTTGATCTGCACTTTGTCGTGCGTAATCGCGAGCCGCTAGAACCACGGAGCGGCGCGGAGTCGCCGCTGCTGCGGGCAGAGCGCGTGCGCGAGGAGTCTCCCCGTCACGAAGCGGCCCACAGCAACGGAAACGGTCCTCACAACCGCCCGACTACGCTGTCCGATGCGGTGTCGTCGCCGCCGCTCAACCCACGTCACACCTTCGATGCCTTCATCGTTGGTTCGGGCAACCGCCTGGCGCATGCCGTGTCGCAGTCGGTGGCCGAAAAACCAGGTGAGGCTTATAATCCCCTCTTTCTGTACGGCGATGTGGGCTTGGGCAAGACACACTTGTTACAGGCCATAGCGCATGACCTGCAGCGTCGCGGGCTGCGCGTGATCTACGTCTCATCCGAGGCCTTTACCAACGACTTGATCGGCTCCCTGCGCACCCAAAGCACCGAAGCCTTCCGTGACAAATACCGCACCTGTGACGCGCTGCTGATTGATGACATCCAATTCATTGCGGACAAAGAACGTACACAAGAAGAGTTTTTCCACACCTTCAACGCGCTGTATGCGGCCAACCGTCAGGTCGTTCTCTCCAGCGACCGGCCGCCGCGCTCCATTTCACTGCTGGAAGATCGTCTGCGCTCGCGCTTCGAAGGCGGCCTGACGGCCGACATCAAGGCGCCAGACCTTGAGACGCGCGTCGCCATTCTGCAAGCACGCGCCAACAGTCAGCCGATGCCGGTGCCTGCCGATGTGCTGATGCTCATTGCGCACCGCGTGCAAGCCAATATCCGTGAGCTGGAAGGCGCCTTCACGCGCGTCGTGGCGCAGGCGCAACTGCTGCATCGTCCAATCACCACGGACCTGGCTGAACGCATCTTGAGCGAGCTGGCGCCTGCGCGCGCCAAGCCAACCAGCGAAAGCATCATGACGTGCGTTTGCGCCTACTACAAAGTTGAGCTCGGCGCGCTGCGCAGTACGTCACGCGCGCGCAGCATCGTTTGGCCGCGGCATGTCGCCATGTATTTGCTGCGCTCTGAACTTGACCTCTCACTGCCGCAGATCGGCCGCCTGTTAGGCGACCGTGATCACACCACCGTGATGCATGGCGTTGAAAAAGTAATCCAGCACCTGGCCGAGGATGAAACCATACGCAAACAGTTGGTCGAAGTGCGCGAATATCTCCTGTCCGGCAAATGAGCCGCGCGCGGGTTTCACGAAAATAATACGTTTGCTTGTGGATAAGGTCGGTCCCAAACTGTGGATAACTACCACGCGCTGTGGATAACGCGGCGCTTTCCAGACGGCCGCTAAGCCGGCGGCCGTCTGCGCGTTCAATCGCCGATGCGATAGGTCAAGAAGAGTACAGGATGGGTGGCCGTGGGCTGCTGAAACAAGGACAAATCGAGATACCCACAAATGCGAAAGCCAGCCTTCAGGTAGACGACAATCGCCGGATTAGAGGCATCCAGTTCGGTGATCAGTCGCTTGACCCCGCGGCGGCGCGCGTAGTCCAAACTGGATGTCAGCAGGCGCGTGCCAATCCCCCAACGCCGCGAGGCAGGCAGGACAAAGACATTGTCCAGTCGTACGGTCTCCCCTGGCAGGTCAACGGCGAGCGTGGCATAACCTACGATGGCCTGACCATCCGTGGCGATCAGCAGCACACTCGCATCTTGGCGCGCAATCGTCAGGAAATCGCGCGGCGGCTGTCCATACTTGAAGTTGATCTCCATCGCGACGATGGCCTCGGCCTCGGTCGCCGCGCGGTAGGTCACCGCCCGCGCCCGACGCCAATCATGCAGGGCCTTGCGGTGCGTCCAGAAAGAAATCTGGTCATCGGGCGGCAGCTCATTGGGGGCAAAGTAGCGCGCGTCCAGCGCGTCATCGCCCGCATGTAATTCTCCGCCGATGGTGTGTGCGGCATAGAGAATCAACACCCCGCGCATCTGTTCGGCGCTGCCAAAGGAATAAACGCCCAGCAGGTCATCGAGGGCCACATCCAGGCCGGATTCTTCTCGCGTTTCACGAATGGCGGCCTCTTCGGCTGTTTCATCCGCTTCTACGTAGCCAGCCGGCAGCCCCCATGTGTTCGTTCGCGGATCCACGCCGCGCTTGATGAGCACCACACGCTCACGTTCCTCAACGAGCGTGCCGGCCGCGACCACCGGATTGACATAGTGAATGTAACCGCAGGCCGGGCATACCGGCCGCATGCGGTCGCCAAACTGCGCTTCTTGTAGGAGAGCGCCGCACTGTGGACAGAACTTGGCTTGCTGCATCAAACGACTCCTGGCCGATCCACCGGGCTTTTTGAAGAAACCGAACTCCTATTATCGCCACGCCAGCCGTTCTGTCAACAGCGCGCGTTCAAGCGGGTGCATTTCAATTTCGGGGCGTAGCCCACGAAGGTGGGCTTGGCGATGGTTGCAG
>CAZEPA010000436.1:0-4139 GCA_964513955.1 uncultured Anaerolineae bacterium
TCTTCACGGACTTCTGGTTTCAGCTTGCGCGCTGGATCGATTCGACGATCCTGGACGCACTTTATGGCTGGGGGTTCGGCTGGAACCGGCCGCACACCAATTTCGACCCGTTGGTAGGACTGAACAACGCCTTCGGTGACATGCTCCTGATGTTCGTCACGGGCACGATGTTTCTGGTCCTGCCGACGTTTTGGGTCGCTGCCTTGGGGTGGGTCGGAGTTAAGGCTGGGGTGATTGCTCAGAACCTTGCTGTCGGCTCCAAGGAAGCGCGTGATAGCGCCGGGTCAGGTGCAAACAAGGTAGCCGGCAAGGTTCTGTGACGGACAGGCCAAATCTCAGTCATCGAACGGATCGTTCGGGTCGTGAGGGTCGAGCCGCTGGCCATTGGAAGAATACAGGCCAAAGCCCGCCTCGCCATTGCGCAGTTCATCCTGTTGCGCCCAGCGGTCGTCATCTCTAGCCGAATTGCCAGCCATCCATGCCGCCGCAACGCCCAGCAGTAGTAACACCGCCAGCCAGAAGGTGGTGTACAGCAGCACCCCGAGCGCAACCAGCTTGACCACCCACACGAGCGCGGTGGCACCGGCCGCCGGCATCCCCTTGGACACCAACCAGCTCGATACCCGGCGTTCGCCGCGCACGTAGGCACGCCATCCGCGACCCAAGGCGCGGCCGAGTCGTTCTGCGGTACTGATGCGGGTCGTGGTGGTCATGGTCGTCTCCTGCTACTGAGGGATGCCTATTCCAGTTTGCTCCAATCCTGCTTGCTTGCCTGTATCAGCGCGTGCCAGTCGTCTGGCGGGTTCCCGCGTCCGAGCATCTTCTCGAAGACGACATACGGGTCCGACTTGCTACCCGAAGACCGCAGGGTCTGTTCATCGTTGACCCAGGCGTACACGATGACCTTCGCCTTCGAGTCGTACCGGAAGAACAGCCGGAACCGCCTTCCGATTTTGGCCCTTCGCCAGTGGCGGTGGGCCGATCCCAAGGTATTGCCCTGACGGTACTCGTCGCGTGCCGGATCGCCTGGCACTACTTCCAACATCAACTGGCTCAAGGCCCGGAACAGCTTGACGTTGGCATTGGACTCGAAGCCTTTCGGGTCGTTCTCCTGCGCGCGCCTCGCGGCCGCTTGCAGTTTCTGCAACGGCTCAATCACGCAGTCGTGGAAGAGCAGCGTCCAGCCATGCCGTTGCATCAGAGTTCCACTTTCCCGTCGATCTCCTCGTCCAGGTTCACACCGTGGCCAGCATGCTCCAGCATGGCGCGCGCCAGATCCTCGGGCAGGCCCCGGACGTTCCGGCCAGCTTCGATGTCGCGGGCCAGCAGGCTCAGAAACGCGCCAATGGCGGGGTCCTCGTGCTCGGCATCGACACGGGTGACGACGACTTCGCTGCCCCGCAGATCGAACGCGAGCTTGCCGCCGGCATCGACGCCGAGCGCCTGCCGGATGGGCTTGGGCAGCGTGATCTGGCCTTTAGAGGTCAGCGTGGCGACTTCGTGGATGGCAGGCATGGCGACTCTCCTGATTGCGATACCTGCATGGTAAGGAAATTTCCTTACTTTGTCAATCTGAGGCCTCACAGCGTTCTCCCGAGTCCAAGAATCGGCCCATCGTAGGGCGTGAACAGCCAGCCTTCCTGTATCAATACGGCCCTTCCGCAACCCGCATTGGCGGTGGACGGTCAGCACCCGTCGCCCTATACCCAAAGGCTGTAAAGGGTCGAAATGGCGAGGGAATGGGTTGCAAGGGGAATGGCCCTACCTCGAAAAGGCAAAAAGGCACCCCGCTCGGCCCGCGACAGGACACCGGCCCGCGCAAGTCGCGCAAGCTGCATGGCTACTTACTCGATGACCCTGGCCAACTGTTCGATGAGCGGCCACCGAACAATCCCTACTTGAAACTGGCATAGGTGCTAGATACGGGCCCATAGAGGCACTGGTTGCCTGCCGTGCGTGTAGCATGGATCAACCTCTCTGCTTCATAGAAACGAACGTTGGACACGGTTACGCCGCCGAGGCTGGCGACGTCGCCAACAATTGGCACACGTTCCGTGGTAAAAGGCTTGGCGACCACCGTCGTCGGGGTGGCTGTTCGTACAGATCGTTGTTTCATCATCGTCTCGGCGTGGATCATGTACTGCAGCAAGCACGCCTGCAGCCTCTAGAGTCGAAGAAGTCGACTCGTCTCAAAGCCGGGGGGTGCTGGTGGACAACAGCAAATCGAGGCGGTGTTCGACCAGCACCGCCTCGATGCTGCGCGGCGGCTGACCGGTCATCTGCTCGATGACACCGTCGGAGAACGGCGCCAGCCCGCGTTTGGACACCTCTTCGATGATCAGCGCCTCTCGCACCGTGGATTTCGGAAAGCCCGAGACCTGCAGATGCAGCGCCAGGGCTTCCTCACTGACGGGCACCAGGTCGATGCTGGCTCCGAAGATGATATTGATGCTGTTCACCAGCGCCTCGGCGGTGAGAGCCTGCGGGCCGGTGATCGCCAGCTCTCCGGGCGGAACAGGGTCCGCCCGCAGTACCGCCGCAGCGGTGCGCGCCACGTCCTCGCCCGCCACGTAAGGCAGTCTCGTCCTCGGGTAGCTCGCGGCTCGAGCCTGGGCGCGGCGGTGGTTGCTGTTGCAAGCAGTGAGCGGAAGTGGCAGCCCAGAGGAAACCGTAAAACCAAGTAGGCTGGGTGTCGGTTTAGGCGTGCTGTTGTCCGCGGGACTGCTGGCTGCAGGCACATTCATGGTGCTTGTGAACAGGCCCTCGGCCAAGCTGCAACCCTACACATTGCGTCCCGATGATCCGCAGGTTGTGAGCTTTGGTGCACGCATCTACGCCCAGCAGTGCGCGGCATGCCATGGGGTGCGGGGCGAAGGGCAGTCAGATTGGCGTGAACGGGGTACGGATGGCCTGTTGCCAGCTCCTCCCCACGATCCGAGCGGCCATACGTGGCATCACCCGGATTCTCAGTTGTTTGCGATCACCAAATTCGGCCTTGCCAAGCTCATCGAGCAGCCTGACTACAAGACTGCGATGCCTATTTATGACAGGGTGCTTAGTGACCACGAAATTGTTGCGGTGCTCTCTTGGATCAAGGCCCAGTGGCCGCCAGACGTCAGAACGCGTCACGATGAAATCAACGAAGCAGCTCGTAAGTCTGGCATGTGAACGACAGTCGACCGTCTTTTTTAAACAATTGATAGATTCGAATCATCAAATGAAAATCGCATGCCGTTTTATTGAACGGGTATTTTGACAAACACGAAAGATTCATTGAAAAAATCCCGGAGTTGAATGCCTCCGGGATTTTTGATCCGCCTGATTTTAATTCCGGAAGAGTTCCTTCATGCGCGCTCGTTCGTAAGGTGTTTGATTCAGCATCTCATTGATGACTTGTTGGCGTGTCTTGCTTTGATGATAAGTCGGCTCTCCGGCCGGCGCTAACCGTGGACGCTGCTCATCTCCGTGAAGCATCTTGTCGTGAACTTGGGGATCGGCTGGGGCCCGTGGGCTGTTTTGCGTTGGGCCTGACGCACCGCGCTCAGCTTGCGTTTTCTGCTCGTCCCCATGGAGCATATTGTTGTGCATTTGGCTGCCAGTCGTTGTCCTTTGGGATTGTTGAGCCAGCTTGATTGAGCCGACCTGGCTCGAATCATCGTGGCCGAAAGGTGCAGGAGTGGCTGCCTGCGAAAGCGCCGGCGCGGCCATTACAACCGAGGCAATGGCAGACAGTGCAATGGATTTGAGTTTCATATTCGACTCCGGTAAGCTGAAAAGTAGGGACTTCATCCCTGGTAGTGCTTTGAACACGGGGTGGAATCTACTCCTTGGATACCGACAAATTACTGACCCACTCATTACATTCTTGTCAGCTTTGAAGCTTCGTATCATGAATACAGACAGATCAGGAGATAACGCGTGAGCACCACTAGAGAATCGATCTTTACCTGCCCTATGCACCCAGAGATACGGCAGGATCGACCGGGGCGCTGTCCCAAATGCCAGATGCACCTGGTTGCTGAAGGCTCGGCAGCGCAAGCAGGGTAAGCGTCGCCTCAACACCCTCTTGACGAGGAGGGAGGCCGTCAAACGTCCAGGACGTGGCGCAGCAGGGCGAAGCCGACGCGCCACTGGGTGCC
>CAZEPA010000437.1:0-4137 GCA_964513955.1 uncultured Anaerolineae bacterium
CGAGATGATCAACCCCAGGTATTTGGCGGCGACACCGTGATGGTGCGCGGCATCCGGAAGTTTCTGCAGTTGTCTGGCGTCTCAGTCAGCCTGGCCACCGCCGCCAATCTGCCCACTAAACGGACCACGGATGTTGTACATTTAACATTTCTGCATTTGCATGAATCTGTCAAACGAACGGTACACTGGGCAGACGACTCTGGAATACCTATTGTCATCAGCCCACTCTTTGAGGACCCATTGATCCTGTGGTTCGAATGGGCAATAAGACGACCAGGGATGTGGCGTGGGATGAGGCAATTGCTCGGCTGGAACGTAACCAGGAACCTCTATACGGCATGGCAACGAAGGCGAATAACGCGTGGAAAAGAGTGGCGAGAGCAACGGGATATGCTCAGCAAGATGCACATCGTACCCAATTCTCGCTATGAACTTGATCATCTCAAGCAATGGTTCCAACTTCCAGATGTAACAGCCACCGTGATCCCGCTTGGAGTTGATCCCGAAATCTATGCTCAGGATCCCCATGATCGTAGCATCGTGGGGCTTGGCGAGTTGACGGGTTATATCTTAGAGGTAGGACGTATCGAAACACGCAAGAACCAGCTTGGTCTTCTGCAGGCCCTGAGACATTCCTCTCTCCCCATTGTCCTACTGGGATCCACACACAGTTCCGAGTATGAGGCGTCATATCTTAATGCTTGCCAGGAATTGGCGCGGGCGCGGGGGAATGTCTATTTTATAGAGCGGGTACCAGAAGAGGACATGGTCTCGTTGTACTCTCGAGCTGCCGTCCATGTTCTACCAAGTTGGTCAGAAAGACCGGGACTGGTTTCCCTTGAAGCAGCAGCCTGTTCTTGTAAGGTCATCTGCTCTGAACCGGGTCCCATCTATGAGTACCTCGGCAGTGACGCCTGGTATTGTATGCCTCAAAACAGTAGAAATATCGCGTCAGCTATCAAAAGAGCAATGAATTCGCCTACCCCAGAGCGCCTCCGATGTAGAGTGTTGACCCAATTTACATGGGAAAACACTGCCAGGCAGTTGCTGCGTCTGTATGAAGGCCTGGTCAGCTGAAATGCGTCTACTGTTTATTTCGAACTACTATCCGCCTTTCAGTTTGGGCGGCTATGAGCTGTGGTGCCAGGAGGTTGCCGAAGCGTTGGCGGGGCGAGGACACAAGGTTACTGTGCTGACCTCTCAAAAGCCCAAAGCCAACCAGGGCGAAAGTCAAAATGGGGTTGACGTCAGGCGCTGGTTACATTTGGAGGCAGAGCCGGGTTTTTGGGCAACTGCGCTGCGCTTCTTCCTGCACCGAAAGCGACACGCGCAACAGAACGCTAGAGTCGTAGGACAGACGATTGCTGAACTGCGGCCTGATGCGGCGCTGCTGTGGGGAATGTGGAACGTGCCTCGATCGGCGCCGGCTCTGGTCGAGACACTGCTGCCTGATCGGGTCGCCTACTATTTGTGCGATTACTGGCTGACATTGCCCAGCGCTTTCGCCCAGTACTGGCAGACGCCGTCGGGCCGTAGGATCACTCGAACGTCGAAACAACTGCTAGCCAGAGTTGCCCTGGCTCAACTGGGTCAGGAGACCGTCTCTCCCCTTGAACTCACGCACTCGATTTGTGTAAGTCGGGGGCTACGCGACCAACTGGTAAGGTCAGGAATACCGTTGCAGGATGCGACTGTCATCTATGGGGGCATATCTATCGAGGAGTTCGCGGT
Organism: uncultured Anaerolineae bacterium; assembly: GCA_964513955.1. Taxonomy (GTDB): domain Bacteria; phylum Chloroflexota; class Anaerolineae; order SSC4; family Amarolineaceae; genus Amarolinea. The sequence continues at coordinate 1,732 of CAZEPA010000437.1, forward strand.
TGCCCCTGCTGCACAGGGCGCAGGAGCCGCAAGCGCCGACTCTTACCTGCGACTGCTGTTCGCAGGACGCGTTACACCTGATAAAGGCGTTCATACCGTACTTGCAGCTTTGGGACGGCTCAACGAGAATCATCGTAAGCATGTTACGCTTGACATCGTGGGCAGAGCCGATCCCACGTATCGGCGCCAACTGGAAGCCGAGATCAAGAGATCAGAACTGGGTCAACAGGTCAGATTTCACGATGGCGCGCCTCGCAACGCCATGCCTGGTATTATGACCCACTATGATGTGTTAGTCTTCCCATCCGTGTGGCCCGAGCCTTTTGCCCGTATTCCGCTGGAAGCACTGGCCTCCGGTTTGGCTGTCATTGGCACCACCACGGGAGGCACCGGTGAGGTTCTGATACATGGCGAGACAGGTCTCACCTTCGCTCCCAGCGACCCTGAAGCCTTGTCTGCTCAAATTAAGCGCTTGGTTGATGATCCAGGCTTGTGCACTCGCCTGGCCATTCAGGGGCAGAAAGCTGTGCGGGAACACTTCACCCTGCGACGTATGGTGGATGAAATTGAGGCGTATCTGGCAAAGATGATTGAGCAAGCCTGTTCCCGTCCATGAGAATCCTTTACCTCTCACCCTGGTTCCCCTATCCCCTCGACACTGGCTCTCGCACACGCGTCTACTACCTGTTGAGGGCGCTGGCCGAACACCACCAGGTCACCATAGCCTCCTTGGATCCCCAAGGCTGGGCGCCGGCCCAGGTGGATGCAGTTACACTCTTCTGCGAGGGGGCGTTTGTCGTCCTGCGCGACCCGTTTCGTCGCAGCCGGCTGCGCACGGCCACCCGTTTCTTTTCACCCAGCCCGGTCGTTGCCAATCCCTTTCCGGAGATGCTTCGTTTGACGAGTGACCTCCACGCAGCCCAGCCCTTTGATGTCGTGGTCGCTGGCACAACCATCATGGCTGCTTACGCCCTGGCTTTGCCCGGCGTCACACGCAGCCTCGAAGAGCACAACTCCGGCGCCCGCTGGATGCGCGAGCGATACCAAGCGCAGACCACTCCTCTGCAACGGTTGCGCTGTTGGGTGAGCTGGCGCAAGGCTCTGCGCTACGAATCGCGCCTTTTCTGCCGCTTCGACCTGGTGACCATGGTTTCAGAACAAGACGCGACCGTAAGCCGAGTACTGCTCCCCAATGGCAAGCCGCCGGTCGTGCTGCTCCCGAATGGTGTAGACTGCGCCCACCATCATCCCGGCCTGGCCGAGCCACAGCCGGAAACCCTGGTCTTCAGCGGCGCCTTGAGCTATCACGCCAACTACGAGGCCATGCATTTCTTCCTGGGGCAGGTTTATCCCTTGATCCGTGCCGCTCGTCCTAACGTCAGGCTGCGCATCACCGGCAAGCAGGGGGGCGCCAACCTGGCAGCGTTGCCTCTCGATGATAGCGTCACTCTCACTGGGTTCGTTGACGATGTCCGCCCCGCGGTGGCCGGCGCACAGGTCGCCATCGTCCCCATCCGTTCCGGCGGCGGCACCCGCCTGAAGATACTGGAGGCGATGGCTCTCGGCACGCCGGTCGTGGCTACCACAAAGGGCGCCGAGGGCCTGGATGTGACGGATGGCGAACACCTGCTGCTGGCCGATGATCCCCAGAGCTTTGCGACCGGCACGATCCGGCTGCTGGGCGATCCCGATCTGCGCCATTGTCTGACGACAAATGCCCGCCGGCTGGTGGAAGACCGTTACGATTGGCGAGCGATCGGTGAGCGCTTCAGCGACCTGGTTGAGGCCACACACCAGCAAAAAGCGAGGCGCAAGGGATGAATCGGGCATTGCGCCGACCGGCAGGGGCGTTCGAACCGCGAACAGCGATCGTCAGCGGTGCCGTGATCCTCCTGGCCTTCCTCTTGGGCCAGCGCGCTTCCCCCAGGTGGCTGGCGCTCCTGGCGCTTGGCGCTGGCGGAGCCGCCCTGCTGGCGCGGCCGGTCTTTGGCTTGCCGGCGCTGATCCTGGCAGCCCTGGTCGTCCCCCTGGAATTCAACACCGGCACGGATGTTACACTCAATGTTGCCAGTCTCTTGATTCCCGCCCTGGCCGCGATCTGGTTATTGGATGGGCTGCGCCATCAGCGCGTCCAAGTCATTTCGGCCCGCGCTAACCGGCCCCTGTTACTGTTCCTGGGGATCGGCTTGCTGGCGCTACTGATTGGTCGCGCCACCTGGGATCCGGCGGTGCCGGTCAAAGACAACTTCCTGTTGGTGCAGTTGGCTCAGTGGGCTATCTTCGCCTTCTCGGCCCTGGCTTTCTGGCTGGTAGCTAACCAGTTACGCGATGAAGCTGGGCTTCAGCGTCTTACCAAGACATTCTTGCTGATTGGCGGTCTTCTGACCATCGCTATAGCGATATTGG
>CAZEPA010000438.1:0-4123 GCA_964513955.1 uncultured Anaerolineae bacterium
CGTCAACAAGAACATCAGCCCCGATTCTATTCAGAAGATTATGGAGGGAAATTATGAGGTCAGGCAAGCAGTTTGAGCAATTCATTGACAAAGCACCGGCCGTCCAACAGGCTCTGGAGAACGGCCTGCCCGTGGTGGCCCTCGAGTCCACGATCATCTCCCACGGTATGCCTTATCCGCAAAACGTAGAGACGGCGCTTCAGGTGGAAGCGACCGTCCGGCAGTACGGGGCGGTCCCGGCCACCATTGCCATCATCGGTGGACGGCTGAAGGCGGGTTTGACCGCGGAGGAGCTCGAACATCTCGGCAGCGCCACGGGCATCATCAAGACCTCGCGCAGGGACCTGCCTTTTGTTGTGGCCGGCAAGAAGGATGGCGGCACCACGGTGGCGGCCACCATGATCCTGGCGGATTTGGCCGGTATCAAGGTTTTCGCCACTGGCGGCGTTGGCGGCGTCCACCGGGGCGCGACGACTTCCATGGACATCTCGGCTGATCTCGATGAACTCGCCATGACGAATGTCGCGGTCATCTGCGCCGGCGCGAAGTCCATCCTGGATATCGGCCTTACCCTGGAGTATTTGGAGACGAAGGGCGTTCCTGTGATCGGCTATGGCGCGTCCGAGTTCCCGGCGTTTTACACCCGGGAAAGCGGCTTCCAGGTGGATTATCGGCTGGACAGCCCAGAAGAGATCGCGGCCGTCCTCAAGGCGAAGTGGGACTTGGGCCTCAAAGGCGGCGTACTCATCGCCAATCCTATCCCGGCGGAGTTCGCGATGGATAAAGCCATCATTGACGCCGCCATCGAGAAGGCCGTCCAGGAGGCCGCGGCGCTCGGGATCAAAGGCAAGGAAGTGTCGCCTTTTCTGCTGGGCCGGGTGAAAGAGCTTACCGGCGGCGACTCGCTCGAGTCAAACATCCAGCTTGTCCTCAATAACGCTGCCCTGGCCGCCAGGATCGCCGTGAGTTTTGCGGGCCGGCGCGCCGCCTGACGCCTTTGGCGAGGTGACGAGGTGAGCACGCCCCTCCTGTCTACTAAACTAGCCATTCCGCCGCTGCGACCCGACCTGGTGCCCCGGCCGCGGCTGATCGAGCGGCTGGATGAGGCGCTGCGGGTGGAGCGAGGGCTTGGACCGGTTTCCGCCCCGGCGGGCTTCGGGAAGACCACCCTGGTCGCGGCATGGCTGCGGCGGTTGAAGAATCCTGGCAGCATCGAGCCTGACAGCCCGACTGGGGCTTGCATCTTGTAGCGGGTGTATTTAAGCCGCGCAGCCCAGGCGGGTTGGGCTTGGCAGTAGTTGCCGCGATTTCAATCGCCCGACGCCCGACCCGCCCCCAGTTTGAAATGCACCCATCAGGAACCGCATGGGAATTTACGTTACATCATCAGACAACAACCGGGAACAGACTCGGATGTCAGTTTGGGAGCCAGCACCCAGGATTTCATCTTGGCCGGTGAAGGCGCAAGACCATTGAGACAGAGGGTTGAGAAATGTTCTACGGGAAATATCGCGGCAAAGTCATCAATAACGTTGATCCGTTAATGCTCGGGCGGATCCTTGCATTGGTGCCGGCGGTTTCTGGTCTGCCGTTGACTTGGGCGCTGCCGGCCGCGCCGTTCGCAGGATCGGGGGTGGGCTTCTTCGCGTTGCCGCCAATCGGCGCCAATGTCTGGATCGAGTTCGAAGGGGGTGATTCGGACTACCCGATCTGGAGCGGGTGTTTCTGGGGTGAAGGCGAAGTACCGGCGCAGCCGCCCCTCCCCACCACCTTCATGATCAAGACACAACTGGCGACACTCAGCATCAATGACCTCACCGCCGAGCTCAGGCTGGAAGCGAAGACCCCCTCCGGCCTCCAGACGGTGGTGTTGAACGCGGAAGGTGTCAAGCTCAGCAGCGACACGGTCTCCGTGACGATCACCCCGCAGTCCATCGAGCTCAAGCATACCGGCTCGATCGGGACGGTGGCGCCGGAAGGGATTACCTTCGAGAGCGGCGCAGCCAGCGTCAAGGTCACGCCTGCCGCCATTGATATCGAGAACGGGGCCGCGGGTGCGCACTTCACCCCGGCCAGCATCAGCCTTAAGAACGCCGCCGCCAGCATAGACCTGTCGCTAGTTGCGGTCTCGCTGAACGACGGCGCCCTGGAGGTGATGTGACGATGCCAGGCGCTTTATTGCATGTCGGGGCCATCATTCAGTGTGCGCACGGCGGCATGGCCGAGCCTGCCCAGCCGAATCCCCGGGTCAAAGTCATGGGTCAGCCGATCGTCATGCAGCCGGGCGTCTACGTAGTGTCTGGCTGCACCTTCCCTCCCCCGCCTGTGGCCAACGGGCCGTGCGTCACGGCTCAGTGGGTGACGGCCGCGCTGCGGGTCAGAGCGAGTGGGATGCCGGTGTTGTTGCAGGACAGCCAGGCGATCTGCACGCCAACCGGCACCCCACTCATGATTGGGGTAACGCAGACGCGTGTCATCGGGACGTGAAGAGTCACCCGCACTGTTCTGAAGGAGCCCGTGCCCAGATGCAGCCATCTCAACACTACCCCGAACCCACCGTCGGCGCGCTGATCTTCGACCCGACTGGCCGCCTATTCCTGATGCGATCCCACAAGTGGGGCGGCCAGTACGTGGTGCCCGGCGGCCATGTCGAGCTGGGCGAGACGCTGGAAGCCGCCCTGCGCCGCGAGGTGGCCGAGGAAACGGGCCTCGCCATCCACGCCATCCGCTTCGTCTGTATGCAGGAGTTCATCTACGACCCGGCGTTTTGGCAGCCGAGACACTTCATCTTCTTCGACTTCGCCTGCCAGGCCGATCAGACCGAGGTCACCCTGAACGACGAGGCCGAGGCGTACGTCTGGGCTACGGTGGACGAGGCGCTGCGCCTCCCGATGGACCTGTATACCGAGAAGGCGATTCGCACTTGTTTGGCGCAGCAGGCCGATCGGTAGCTATGCCTGCCTACAATACTCCCGACCTGGGCCGCGCGGGCTTCGCCCGCACCAACCGGCAGACCATCGCACAGTCCGCCGCGCTGATCCGCGATCTGCTGCGGGTCTCCGGCAGCAGCGCTGAGCTATGCTGCGCAGTCGAGTTGCATGTTTGTACAACTCAGACTATACGGCTCAAATACTGGCCGCTGGCAAGCCTGCCGCAAGACCATGGGTATGTGGTCTATGGCGGGAACCAGTCCCTATAGACCAGCGCCGGCGCGCTCATCAGTTGGCGCCACCTGGAACGCATCCCGGATTCGAACGCCCGCTCGGCGCATGAACCGGCTAACAACGCCTGATCCGGTGCCCAAAATGACCACACAACCCGTGAGCGCAACTTTTGATACGTTCGATCCAACCACCCGCGCCGCCTGGCGCGCGTGGCTGGTCGAGCACCATGCCAGTTCGCCCGGCGTCTGGCTGGTCATCCACAAGCGGAATAGCCCCCAGCCCGGCATGACATATGAAGAGGCCGTGGAGGAAGCTCTCTGTTTCGGCTGGATTGACAGCAAGACAGTCACACTGGACGTAACGCGCTTCAAGCAGACCTTCACCCCGCGCAAGCCGCGGAGCGCCTGGGCAAAGAGCAACAAGGAGCGGGTCGCGCGGCTGATTGAGCAGGGGCTGATGACCCCCGCGGGACTTGCGGCGATTGAGCTCGCCAAGGCAAACGGGGCCTGGACGGCCGCGGATGCCAACGATGAGCTTGCTGTACCCGACGATCTTGCGAGCGCGCTGGCGGCGCATCCCGCGGCCGAGCGGCATTGGCATAGCTTCAGCGCGTCGGTGAGAAAGGGCATCCTGTACTGGATCGCATCTGCCAAGCGGCCCGAGACGCGCGCCCGGCGCATCGCGCGCACGGTGGAGCTGGCCGAGCAGAACATCCGGGTGATGTTCGACAGGCCCTGAACGCGGTGCATTGATCGGCAGACTAGGAGCCGCGTGAGCAGGCAGCGCACGTCGGCGACCAGACCGGCGGCCGCGTCGCCCCCTTCCTGCACACCGCCGACTTCTGGGACGACCACCGGCGCATGCAGGCCCATGGCGTGGCTTCGCCGAGGCGCTGCGGGAGGAATGCTACGGCACAGTGGTCGTGTTCTACGAGATCGGAAGAGCACACGTCTGAACTC
>CAZEPA010000439.1:0-4110 GCA_964513955.1 uncultured Anaerolineae bacterium
CAATTTCGGGGCGTAGCCCACGAAGGTGGGCTTGGCGATGGTTGCAGCGATTTTAGTCGCCGGACCTCCGGCCTGCCCCCAGTTTGAAATGCACCCGGGTTCGATGGCATCCTACACATTGGAGCAGGTTTTCGAGGGCCGCCGCGCCTTGATCACAGCGCCCGCGACCGCCACGGTCGGCGATGCCTTGCAGTTGATGTTCAGTAATCGCGTGGGCCAACTGCCCGTGGTGACAGCCGATGGCCGCGTACAAGGCATCATTTCGCAGCAGAGCATCCTCGGTATGTATTTTCACACCGAGGGCCGCGTGGACCTCATGCGCCTCCCCGTTGTGCATTGCCAAGATCCGGCCACCACCCTGACGGTGCAGGATGATCTACTCAAGGCGGCTGATCTCCTGCGCGCACGCGGGGTCTATGCCGTCATCGCCACGGCCGACGACAAACCGGTGGGGATCCTCACCGGCAAGGACATGACGTACTTCTTTCGCTCGTTGTTCGAAGGCACCATGATGGTGGAACAGATCGAGGTGACACTGCGTCAATGCGTGGACATCGCTTATCCTGACGACGCAGCGCGCACCCGCGCCTTGCTGGCCGCATTTGGTCCCAGCCGCCAGAACAAGAACGTCCCCGCGCGCGGCGAAAACTATCTGAATTTCTCAGACCTTCTAAACCTGATCCGCGACGATGACAATTGGCCCGTCTTTGAGCCGATGCTCGGGCCAAAGACCATTTTCGAGCCGCTGCTGTACCGTGTGCGTACGGTGCGCGACGAACTGTCGCATTTCCAAGGCCGTCCGGATCCGCTGGAGATGGACACCCTGCGCCGTGCGGTCTTGTGGTTGACAAATCGGCGTTTACTATCGTCTGCATCGGCCAAAGAAGCGCAGTCCCGGCTGTTGCCCGATGTCAAACTGCATCCTTTGAGCGACGTTCTCGCCCAGCACCGGCGTCCCCTCTGCGTTGAGGCAGGAGCGACCATCGGCTCTGCGTTACATTTGATGACCGAGAATCGTTTTGGGCAGCTGCCTGTGGTGGATTCTGCCGGCGAACTGATGGGAATGATCTCGCAGCAGTCGCTGCTCAGCCTGTACTTTTTCACCGGCGGCGCAGCGCCGCTGCTTGATCTACCTCTCCACCACGCCCTCGAACCAGCCCCGCTGCTCACGGAGCAAGACGACCTGTTCACCGCCGTGGACCTGCTGACCGGTCCTGGCACGGGCGCGGCCGTGGTGGTCAGGCCCTCTGAGCAGTCATCCGCGGCAAACACGCCTGGTCAGCCTGTGGGCATCATGACCGGCAAGGATATGACCCATTTTTTTCGCACGCTTTTTGAGGGCATCATCCTCGTCGAACGCATGGAGATTGCGTTGCGAGACTATACCAGCCGGGCTTTTCCCGATGAGGAATCTCTCAATGCCGCGGCGATGGCGGTCTTTGGGCCGGGGCCGAACAAGCCCAACTTACCCGCGCGCAACCCCTACAGGCTAACGTTGGGCGACCGTATTCTGCTCATGGCCCATGATGCCAACTGGCCGCGCTTCGAGCCGGTGCTGGGGCCGCGCAGCGTCTTCATGCCTCTCGCACAGCTGGTGCGACAGGTGCGCAACGAATTGATGCATTTCAGGGGACAGCTCGGCACCTTGGAGCATGACGGCCTTGTGCGCGCGTACACCTGGCTGACGCAGAGGCCGCCCTGGCCCGCCGACGCCGCGCCCGTGCCGCCCTCCGCGCCCCCAGCGGCGCAGGCGTCAGGCGCGCAGCCGGTCGGCGAGCAGGCAGAAACGAGCGCGTCAGCCGCGAGCAGTTGAGCCTGGCCAGCCCGCCCGCGTTACTCATGACTGCATGATTTGGCGACGCCTGCGCTCGATGTTATGATGGGCGCGGACAGCCATCGCCCTATGGGCTGCCAGAAGGGAAAACTGAGCCGAAGATGAGCGATGACGACCGCCATCTCTTGAGCCGCCGCCGCTTCCTGATCGGAAGCGCGGCCCTGGCCGGATTGGCGCTGCTCGAATCGTGCCGGCCGCGCGGCACGCCGCCCCCTACGGCTACCCCAACCAAGACACCCCGCCCTGGAACCTCATCACCCAGGACTGCCACGCCGACGCCGCCAGCGTCACCCACGGCCACGGGTACGCCCGCGCCGACGGCCACCGCGCCGCCAGAACCTCCGACGGCGACGCCGACGCCGCCTCCCACCCCGTTTCCACCAGGCCCGCCGTCCAAGCTAGGCCTCTTTGTCACGCGCAATGAGCCGGAAGTCTTTCGGCTGATGGAGACCGGCAACGTGGCGATCATCAAAACCCTGGAGCACGATGTCAATTTCGTCAGCGATCTGAAGAAGCTGTCGCCCGACACGTTGATCATCGGCCGGCCAACGTTCTTGGGTCAGGCTGATCTGGACACCATGGATCCTGTGGCCGCCGCGCAGCAGTTCGTGGAACGTTTGCTGCCGCTGGCGGCCGATGAGCGCCGCCGCGCAGCCTATACAGCCTGGGAATCTTACAACGAGCCGGTGCCTAATAACCCAGAGCAGATGAAGCGCCTGGCTGATTTCGAGGGGGAGCGCACCCGGCTGCTGGCCGCGCAGGGCATTCGTTCAGTGGTGGGCAACTTCGGCACGGGGCAACCTCCGCTCGAACTGTGGCCCGACTTTCGCGCCGCGCTGGAAGCCGTGAAGAGCCACAACGGCTACCTGGGGCTGCACGAATACTCCGCGCCCGACATCTGGTTTGGCACGAGCATCAATCAGCGCCAACCGACGGCCGATCGCGCAGATGAAGGCTGGCTGACGCTGCGCTATCGCAAGGTCTATCGGAATTATCTGGAGCCGGCCGGTCTGGCTGTTCCGCTGCTTATCACCGAATGCGGCGTGGATGGTCTGGTGCAGAATCGCCCTGGCCCCAACGGTCGCGGCTGGCGCGATTTCGTGACCTATTGGGGCCTCGAGTTGGGCATGGGTTTCGACGGCCCCGGCAACTACATCGAGCAGTTGGCCTGGTACGATGAGGAGCTGCGCCTGGACGATTACGTCAAAGGCGCGGCGATTTATGCCCTGGCAACGTCGGGTGGATGGGAATCGTACGAACTCCTGGGTGATGCGGCGCAGATTCTAAACCAGTATTTGTCGGTGCATCCGCTGCGCGGCTGACCGGCAATCCCCTATCAAGAACATCCAAGACGCCAAGATCGCGCATTTTCATGTGCTCTTGGCGTCCTTCGCGTTTTGGCGGTTGATTCTTGGGGGTGAGATGACGAACCGCCAAGACGCCAAGAGCGCAAAGACTGGTGTACTTTTGGCGTCCTTCGCGTCTTAGCGGTTGATTTTTGGCAGCGGATTATGCGCTGCTGCGTCTAAGAGCCGGTTGCAGGCAGCGCCTGCACGGCGCGCACTTCGAGAAACGGCCAGCCCTGTTCCATCTTGAGCGAACCAAAAATCTGTACGTCGCTGCCGGCTTGCAGGTCTTGCGTAAGGTTGGCAGACGCGTTGCGCACCCAGACCGAAGCGCCGCTGTCGTCGCGCAACACCCACTGCCCCAACCGCGGCGCGTTCGCCGGCAGATCGCCCGGCGCGCTGGTCAGGTAGACGCCTGTCATCACGACTTCGCGCCCGGCAAAGGCCGCGGGGGCCGCCCGCACATCGGCTAAGGCTGGCGCATCGTAGTAAGGAATGTCCAGCAGCGCGCCCACCACGCGCCACGTGTTGTCAGTGCGGCGGTGCAGGTAGAGGTGCAGACTGTCGGCCGCACCCGTGCCAAACTGCCGTCGCACCAGCACGGTTGTTTCACCTGGCGGCTGCCAATCCGGCGGGTTGACGGGCAGGTATTGCGCGTCCACGCGTGCCTGCGCGCCGCTCAGCGCCTTGAGCAGGGTGGCCAGGGCTTCAGCCGTCGGTTGCGGTCCCTGATCGCAAGGTTGTCCATACGTGCAGGAGACCCAGCCTTGGTCGGTCAACCAGTGCGCCAGACCAGGCCCATCACCCAGGACGATGGCGCGGCTGAGGCTGGCGAGCACCGCGTCGAAGTCTGTTTCGTCGGTGATGAGGGCGCCGGGTGGGGGGGCGGTGCGCCAGCCGGCCACGTGCAGCCGCGAGGAAGCCGTGCTG
>CAZEPA010000440.1:0-4099 GCA_964513955.1 uncultured Anaerolineae bacterium
GGATCATGGTCAGCTCCAGGTGGGTGGACGGGTTGTCCACCGGCAGCCGCCCGGTCTCGGCTAAGGTGACGATGAAAAGCGCGGTGAAGGCCAGCAGATGCCCAGGGGTGATGACGACGCCAGGGTGGGCCAACGTTTCGGTGACGATCTTTCCCAGGTTGGTTGAGCCGGCGCTCAGGGCCAGGCCAAAAATCGAAAGGGCGATAGTCGGCTCGGCAATCGCGGCCACCGTCATTTCGCGGCTGGCGCCCATGCCGCCAAAGGCTGTGCCCGGATCCAGACCGGCCAGCGCCAGAAAAAAGGTGCCCATCAGCAGCAAATAGACTACCACCAGCAGGTCGCCGATGGCGTCGAAAGGCAAGGGCGCGGCGATCAGTGGGATCAGAAAGATGACGGTCACGGTGCTGCCAAAGACGATGTACGGCGTAAAACGAAACAGCCACGAGGCGTTTTTTGACATCACTACTTCTTTGCCGAACAGCTTGCGCAGTTCAAAGTAGGGCTGCCAGGGCGGCGCGCCGCGCCGGTTTTGCAGCCGCGCCTTCAACCAGCGCACAAGGCCTACCAGCCCCGGCGCCAGCAACAGCGCCAACAGCACCTGTGTCGCTTCCAGTAGATAGCCAATCATGTCACAGCCACCTTGCTGCCACGAGCAAAACGATGAGGATGATCGCGATATATGCCAGATACAGATGCAGTGACCCGGCCTGGATGCGACGCACCTGGCGGGCCAGCCATCGGATCAACTGAAACAACGGCTCGTACAGCCAACGCTCAAAGGGCGAGCTGACTTCGCTCTTGTACTCGATAGATTGGACAAAATACTTCGACTCCGGGTGGAAGTCGATAGTCAGCTCTTTGCTGGGGCGGTAGAGCTCGGCGAAGACGCGGCGCAACGGTTCGGCAAAGGCAGTGGCTGTGTATTCCATGCGCGGCGTTTGCCCGATGCGGCCGCAGCCCCAGGTGTCGCCCCGGCGCAGCTGCCAGTTGACACGTAACGCCCGCATAGCCAGCGGCGTCAGCCCCAGGATCGCCACCAATCCCAACGCCAGCAGGGTGGGGGACATGTCGCCAAGATTGCCGGGTGTGCGTATGAACACGCCCAGCGTGAAGGCGGCGTGTGTGTCGGACAGCCCGCCGATGCCGGTCAATGCCCGCCCCAACACCGGCACGACGACAAAGGGGGCCAGGCCAAGCGCGATACAGACGCCGGCCAGGATCGCCATGCCAGCTAACATGGTACGGGGAGCTTCATGAGCATGCTCTGCTTCCTCCGAGCGCGGAATGGCCAGGAAGCTGATGCCAAAGGCCTTGACAAAGCAAGCCGCCGCCAGGCCGCTGGTCAGCGCCAACATGCCGACGGCAATCGGCGCCAGCGCCGCGATCTCGGGCGACGGGATATGGAAGCCCTCGAGCAGCGACTGAAACACCAGCCATTCTGAGGCAAAGCCGTTGAGCGGCGGCAGCGCCGAAATGGCGGCCGCGCCGATCAAGAAAAACAGCGCCGTCCAGGGCATGCGCTTAATCAGACCGCCCATCTCTTCCATGTTGCGTGTATGCGTGGCATGCAGCACCGAACCCGCGCCCAGGAAGAGCAGCCCTTTGAAACTGGCGTGATTGATCGTGTGATAGAGCCCCCCAATCAACCCCAGCGCGGCCAGCGTCATCATCCCGTAGCTGTGAAAAGCCAGCCCGGCGCCCACGCCGATCAGAATGATGCCAATGTTTTCGACGGAATGATAGGCCAGCAATCGCTTGAGATCATGTTCCATCAAGGCATAGAGCACGCCGAGCAGCGCCGAGATGGCGCCCAGAGCAAGCACCAGGCCGCCCCACCAGGCTGGGCCGCCGCCCATCAAATCGAGCGCCACGCGCAGCAACCCGTAGATGCCCAGCTTGATCATGACGCCCGACATGAGCGCCGAAACATGGCTGGGCGCAGCCGGGTGGGCGCGCGGCAGCCACGCGTGCAAGGGGATGATGCCGGCTTTCGAGCCAAAACCCACCAGGGCCAGCAGGAAAATCACGTTACGCGTGCTGTCCGGCAGGGTCGCAGCCACCACGCGCAGATCGGCGAATGAGCCGCTTGTCCGTCCTGCCAGCAAAATAAACGCCGCCAGCAACAGCGCTACCCCGGCATGGGTCATGCCGGCATACCACACGCTCGCGCGCGCCGTGCTGCCGGCGTCGCCCGGCGCATTGGCCTCGGTCAGCACCAGGGCCAAGGAGGTCAGCGCCATGACTTCCCACATGAACAGGAATGTCAGGGTATTGTCGGCCATGGCCACGAAGCTCATGCTGAGCAAAAAGAAGTTGAGCATCACGCCCAGCAAAGGCAGCGAAGCGCGTCCATCGGCGTAGTCCGCGGTATACCCAACGCCGTAAAGCGCCGCCGGCACGGCGCCGATGCCGATCACCAGCAGAAAAACCGCGCCCAGCCCGTCGAGGCGCAGCGCCAAACCGCCGCCCAGCGGCAGTAAATTGGGAAAAACCAGCGTGAACGGCGTCTCAGTCAACAGCACCTGGATGCTCAGAACCAACCCGGCGCCCGCGCCTACCATTGCGCCCAGTGCCGTCAGCCACCGCCCCTGCGCACTGCGGCCGCCCACTGCGGCGCTCAGCGCTCCGAACAGATAGCCGCCCAGCATGAGGAAAAACAAGAGTTGCGTCATGGTTTGTCAGAAAAAATCGAAGAAGCTACGATCAACACGCCGGCATCCGACCTAAGGCAGCCAAAATACCACGCAGGATATCGGCGGGCTCCGGCGGACAACCGGACACAAACACGTCGACCGGGATCACCTTGTCCACGCTGCCAGCGACCGCATAGCTTCCCGCGAACACACCGCAGGTCCGCGCACAATCGCCCACCGCCACGACCAGTTTCGGATCGGGGGTGGCTTCATAGGTCTTGCGAAGGGGCACCTCCATGTTGCGCGTGACGGGGCCGGTCACCAGTAGCATGTCGGCATGACGGGGCGAGGCGACAAAGTGAATGCCGAAGCGCTCGCTGTCATACAGCGGGCTGGTCAAGCCGGTAATCTCGATTTCACAGCCGTTGCACGAGCCAGCATCCACCTCGCGGATGGCCAGCGTGCGGCCAAGCAGCCGTTTCGCCTGCGCATCAACGGCTTTGACCAGCTGCACCACTTCGTCGGTGTCAGGACCTAGCGGCTCCGTAACGAGGCCGGTTTTGAAAATCTTGCGAAACAGGCCGGGCATAGCTCGATTACGCCTCTTCTTCCAACTGTTCCAACATCGAACGGGTGTCTATGAGATGATTGTTGAAGATAATGCGCGCGACATCCAGCAGATCGAAGATCGCCGGATCGCGCACGCTGTAAAACACACTCGTGCCAACCTTGCGGGGCTCGACAATGTTCTTGTTGCGCAGGACCGCCAGTTGTTGCGAGATGCTCGATGCCTCGACCGTCAACTTCCCTTGCAGTTCGGTGACACTCAGTTCACCTGCGCGCAGAGACTCCAGAATCTGGATACGCAGCGGATGGGCCAGAGCCTTGAAGAATTCGGCTTTGAAGCGTCGCAGAGTGTCTTGCATGATGATTGGTTCCGGTATTATTCCTACACTCCATCATGGTAAAAATCGTATATCTTGTAACTCTTGAATATATGAAATCTATTATACACACGAATTTAAGTGTGTCAAGGTGAGCCAGGACGTGGGGTGCATTTCAAACTGGGGGCAGGCCGGAGGTCCGGCGATTATTGGAGATTAACAAATTCACCGACAATCAGGCCCTTCACCCGCCAGTTGCGCTCAGTCCGCTTCAGCGGACTTCAGCTATCAGCCTAAACTTCAGTTCAAGGCTTCAGTTCAAGGCGTTTGCACGGCAAACCTAAGGTTCAAGGCGATAGCGACCAAGCAGCGAGCAATCTTGTGCGGAACCGAACCATGCCTTTTTTACCCATCTACTTCAACGGAGATTGAACTATCATGCCTCAACCCATTATCATGACCGCCAGCTTCACCGCTACGCCGCGCCAAGCAGCCCCAACCGTTGGCACGGCCGCTGTCGAGCTCTTCGACCCGCCCATGTGCTGCCCCACCGGCCTCTGCGGCCCGACACTGGATCAGACC
>CAZEPA010000441.1:0-4095 GCA_964513955.1 uncultured Anaerolineae bacterium
TGAACTAACTTCTCCTTGAAAATGCTTGCCTAAGAGAATTCACGCGTGCGCAGTGCGCTCAGGACACTGCGTCTGGTTTGCTACGAGCGGACGCCTCAAGGCGCCGGTGAGTCGGTGACCGGCACCTGTTCCAGGCGCCAGAGCGCCCACAGGCAGATACCGAGCACGGTGAGAGCCACGACATAAGCTTCGACGATGGCCGCCTGCGTGATGAAGACGGCGATCAAGCCGAAGATGCCAGCCAACAGGTAACAGGTCAACACCGCCTCCCGCCGTGAACCGTGCATCAAGCGCACGAGGCGGTGAGAGATGTGATCCTTGCCGGGCGTCGTCAACGGGTTGAGGCCCCGCCGCAGACGTGAGATGAAGACGAGTGTGGTGTCGAAGATGGGCAGTCCCAACACCAACACCGGCACCATCCAGGTGACAAAAACGACATTGCTCGGAAAACGCAGTTTGATGGCGGTGGCAGCCAGGACGAAGCCGAGAAAGAGGCTGCCGCTGTCGCCCATGAAAATGCTGGCGGGGTTGAAGTTATAGCGCAAAAAGCCAATACACGCGCCCAACAGCGCGGCGGCCAGCGCGCCCACCAGATACTGGCGGCTCAAGCCAGCTAACACCAAGAAAAAGGCGGCAGCGATGGCCGCCAGGCCGCCAGACAGGCCATCCATGTTATCGAGCAGATTCATGGCGTTGGTGATGCCAACCACCCATAGAACCGTCAGGAGAATATCAAGCCCATTGCCCGGGAAAATGTCGGCATACACGCCGGAAAGCACCAGGATCAACGCCGCCACGATCTGTCCACCGAGCTTGATGAGGGGGTGAAGGCCGCGGCTGTCGTCCACCAAACCTAAAAAGGAGACGAACGACGCTCCCACAAAGATGCCGACGACTTGATTGACGTAGAAGCGGTCGCCCAGGAAGAGCAGCGCCAGCATGAACGCGGAGTAGATGGCAATCCCGCCCAACAAAGGCGTTGGCTTGGCATGTACTTTGCGCGCGTTCGGTTGATCCAAAATGCCGAACTGGTGCGCCAAGCGGCGGGCGAGCGGGGTGCCGCCCAGAGCCAACGCCAGCGCGGTGACTACAATCAAGATTTCGCGTGTCATTTGGGCAACTGCGCCTGCAACTGCTGCACCAGCGCCTGCAGCGTTGGCTTATCTGCATCGGGCGCATATTTCAACGCCTCTTGCGCAGCATCCAGAGCCGGTTGGATCTGGTTGGTTTGCTGGTAGAGGATCGCCAGGTTGCGCCAACCAGCCGCATCACGCGGGGTCAACTGCGTCACCTTCTGATTGGCGCTGATGGCTTCGGCCACCTTGCCCTGCTGGGCGTAGATGTACCCCAGCGCGCTCCACGCCTGCGCTTGACCGGGGCTGAGTTTGAGCGTCTCCTGGTACGCGGCGATCGCTTTCTCGTTGTCGCCGCGTGAACGCCAGACGTCACCCAGGAAAAGATAGGTCTGTGGATAAATCTGGTCCAGTTCCTGCGAGCGATTGAGCGCGGTCAGCGCGTCATCGAAATAGCCGTTGGCGACCGTTTCCTGCTGTTGATCACGGGCGAGGTTGGCGAGCAAGAAATAGACCAGGCCTTTTTCGTTGAACAGATGAGCGGCATTGGGGCTGAGCCGCGTGGCAGCCTGGTAGTACGTGAGTGCGGTCTGCCAATCTTTCTCGCGCGCGGCGGTGTTGGTTTCCAGCTCCCCACGCGAGCGATAGAAGCGCGCCAGGTTGGCGGTGTGATCGGTATTCAGCGGGTTTAGTTCTTGAGCGCGCGTCAGCACATTGAGCGCATCGTCCAGCCAGCGCTTTCGTTCGGCGGCATCGGTCGTCGTTTTCGCCTGCTCCAACGCGGAACGTCCCAGGAAAAGGTAGTAATAATCTTCGTCCGGGGCGATGTCGAGCGCCTTCTGGTAGAGGAAAATGGCTCCTTGCCATTGGCCCACGCTGTCGTAGGCTTGCCCTTGCTTGTAGTAGGTGTCGGCGCGCACCAGGCCGATGTTGACCGAGCTGACGAAAGCAATCACGATCACGCTGACCAACGCTGCGCTGAGGCCCGTTGCCAAGCCGCGCGTGGTCCACGACACCAGGCGGCGGCTGTTGATCCGCCAAACCGTCCAGCCCAGAGCCAGGATGAGCAGCAAGCCGATAACATAGTAATCTACGATGTAACCGGAGACGTAGTCGCTCAACTGCTCCACGCTAACCCGGCTGCTCTGTAGCACCGCGCCCATGGCCACGCGCGCGCCATGAATGAGGCCAAAAATCAGCCAGATACCCCAAACCACGGCGCTGTAGAGGCCCAGGCTGCGCAGCCACCAGGCGCCGGAGGGCGCTTTGCGCTGGTTGGCGGCGACATCGCCCAGCGCGATGATCCCTGCAACGCCCCAAGCAAACAGGTGCAGCGAAGCGATGCCCAGGCTGACGGTTGGCTGGCCGCTGCGATTCTTGATGAACAGGGCGTTCAATAGCACGCTGAAGGCGTTGGTGTCACGTCCCTGGTTAGCCATGTAATTCCAGATCAGCGTGACCAGGACGATGGCGCCCATGAAGGCGTAGGGCAGCAGGTGGTCAACCCAGGTCGCGCCGACGACGGCGCGTGTCGAAGTTGGGCGGAGCGCGACCTGATCGCGCGACGGCGGCGCGCCGCTGCGCCGCTTGCGCCCCGCCGTCGTTGGTGCGGAGGGCGCGGAAGGCGCGGAAGGCGCGGCCTCAACCGGCTCCTCGTCCGAAAGATCCAGCCACCCCAGGCCGGTGACGAGAAGGACGGCGGTGAGAGTCCAGAAATAGGTGCGCGTGGCGGCAATGGCGATGCCAAAGTGAATTTCGACGAAATGGGCCGCAATGGCCGACAGAATTGACAGCAGCAGAAGGGCGCGGCTGCCTCCCATCTGCAGGGTAAACGTGCTGCGAAACGCGCTGATCGTCAGGTAAACGACGAAGCCGAGAATGAGGCCGGCCGGAATGGCAACGCCCAGGTAGCGCAGGTCGCCCAGGGCCAGCCAGGGCACGAGTACACCACCCAGGCCGCCGAGTAGGGTCAACGCGAGAAAAAGAATCGCGTCTTGGCGATTGCGCACCCAGCCCAACCAGCGCAGCGTCCAGAAGAAAACAGAGCCGAAGAGAATGACATAGGCCAGGAAGCCCCAGGCGCCGGTGATGATGAGCGAGTCGAAGGTTTCGTTGTGCGAACGGTCGGGGGAGGCGTTGCGCGCCTCGTAGTGCGCGAGATCGGGCGGGTAGAAGGGGTTGTAGGCCACCCACATCGCTTCGGGGCCGTAGCCGAAGAGCGGGCGCACGGCGTTGAGCGGGTCGGGCGTGCCATCGGGATAGGTCACAGGCGCGTGCGGAAGAATCATCTGGCTGGCGCCTTCCCAGATCAGCACGCGCACCTTGCCGGTGCCTTCGTCGGTTTCAAAGATCTGGCCCAAGCGGCCTACGTAAGGGACGCTGCGCAAGCCCGCCAGCGGCGAGTTAGGCAAGTTGAAGGTGATCAGGAACGCCACACCCGCAACGGCCAGGCCGATCCAGCCCAGCCAGGCCCAGCGGAAAAAGCCGGCCGCGCGGCGTCCTTCGCTGCTGCGGCCGCGCAGCGCGATCAAGCCCAAGAGCACAAAGATGTAAAGCCCCGCAAACCAGCCCAGCCAGGGGCCGCGACTCTGGGAAAAGATGATGGCGACGCTTTGTACGACCAGTACGAACACATAGGCGCCGACCAGAACCGCATCGGCAATCTCGCCGCCGCGTTCGGCCAGCAGGCGTCCGGCCGAGCGCAGGAAGCGTTCCAGGGTGATGAAAAAGGGGATGATGAGGTACGCGGAGATGAAAATGGCATTGCCCATGTTGCCGGCCACGCGCTGCTTGACATCGCCGCCCCAGGGCAAGGGATCAAGATCGTAGTGCTGAAAAAGACCGTAGAGCGCCACGGGCAGCGAAGAAATGATCATCGCGTGCAGCAGGCGGTTGAGCTGCACGCGCGAGCGCAGATGGGTCAACGTCAGGAAAAAGATCGTGATGTATGAGAAGGTCGAATAGGTACCCTGCATGCGCTGGTAGCTGCCCCAAAAGCTGATGCGCGGCGCGACCGACAGCG
>CAZEPA010000442.1:0-4088 GCA_964513955.1 uncultured Anaerolineae bacterium
AGGCTCCCATTAGGCGCCCAATCCCAGGCAAAACCAGGCACGGGGATCGGCGCCGGGCCGCCGATAGGCGCGCCGTCCCAGGTCCAATAATGCGGCGGCAGCCCGCCCACAGCCGGGAAATCCACCAGCGGCCGATCGGTGCAAAAGCCCACATGCACCACTCCGCCAGGCACAACGACGGCGCCGCTCCACCAGAGATGATAGGCGCCGGTCGTCCCATCATAGCCGCTGCGGGGATCGGGCGGGCCGAAGGGGTTGAGCGGGCCGAGGTAGACATCGCTCAGTCGAGTCGGGCCGTTCAACATCAAATGCAGATCATTGGCAGGCTGGCCGGTTCCGTTGACGAAGTCCCAGTTGTAGCAGTAGAGCGATGGCGGCGGTAGGGCAACCTGGCCCTGCGCCATGAACTGCACGAGCTGCCCGCCAGCGCCAGTCACCTGCACGTTGCCCACCACGACGGTATTTGCCGGCAGGGTGACTGGAACCGCAATGACCTGGTTGCCGCCCGGCGGCAGCGTGAGGCCGGGGAGCGTCGCGAAGCTAAGCGCTTGCACCAGTGGATCGTTCCAGGTCAGGTGGTCGAGGGAGATGGCCTGCGGCGCAACCGCCCAGCGCACGGCTGTCACGTTCATCGCCGTGGTGTTCGAATTGGATAGGCCGATCCGCAAATCACCGCTTGCCTGCCACAGCCATTGCCAGCCCGGCACCGGCACTGGCGATCCTATCGGCACGCCATTGTACGTCCAGTAGTGCGTAACCAACACGAAGGGGTTGTCAGAACAGAAGCCGGTATGCACCGTACTACCCGACGCCACGTTGGCGCCGCTGTACCACACAGTGAACAGACCAGTTGCGGGGTCGTAGCCCGTGCGGGGATCCGGTGCACCGAAGGGATTGAGCGCTCCCATGTAGACGTCGGAGAGGACTCTTGGCCCCCGCAAAATGAGGTGGAGATCATTGGCTACCTGGCCGGTGTCGTTGACGAAGTCCCAGTTGAAGCAGTAAGTGGGAGACGGCGGCATGACAAAGAGCGTCTGCGCCAGCAGGTTGATCGTATTCAGCGGTGGAGGCGCCGCAGGATTGCTGATCACGGCCACAGCAATCAGCGGCGTGCGCTCAGTCGGCGGCGCGCCATCCAGGGTCAACTCCAGGAAGATGTCGAAGAAGCTGGAGAGGGTTGGGTTGATGGTCACCGGGCCGCTGCTGCTCCAGAGGGGCGACTGTCCCTGCACGGCGGCCATGTTCAGCCCGCTCAGCGGCAGGAGTCCGCTGGGCTGGAAAATGCGCAGCGACTGCACTGTCATCGGCACGCTGTTGGCGTTGGAGAAACCGATCTGGAAATGGCCGCGCTGATCGCCCTGCCATGTCCAGTTCCAGCCAGGCATGGGGAGCACAGGCACGCCTCCGCTGGTGAGCGGCTGACCGTTCAGCGTCCAGTAGAAGGGGCGAAGTCCACCGGCGCTTTGCGATTGAAAGACGGCGGCGTTGGCGCAGAAACCGATGTGCGCGGCGCCGCCGGGGTTGACAAGGCTGTAGAAAGTAAAGTTGAGCGAGAGCGTGCCATTGGGGCCGGGCAATGTGGTGGCCTGGGCCGGTGGGTCGCTGAAGGTTTCCGACAGAGAGGTAGGGCCGAACAGCGTCAGATGAAGATCATTGGCAGGGACGCCTGTGTTGTTGAAGAAGTCCCAGTTGTAGCAGTAGGGGGACGTTGGAGGGGAATGAGGTGAGTTGAGAACAGAAAGCGGTGCGGCGCCTGCACTATCCACCGCAGGTGGAATCGCCACGATGGACGCCAACAAGATAACTACGGAAAGCACCGAGACACCACGAGATGGCATACAACCCTCCCGAAGGACATGAAGAGCAGCATGATCATACCGAGCAACGGGTCGAATCACATGGGCGATGGGGCACACAGCCAGGCTGTCATTGCGAATTCCTTCACAATGACACTTCGCATGTTAAGCCATTCCGGCGGGTTTGTCAAGACCGAACAGGCCTTTGGGTGCATTTCAGTTTGGATACTGCTGGCGAATTCATCAGGAGGCAAACTTGCGTCGGGGCGTTAGTCTGGTGTACATTGTGCCTGGCTCAGGCCACATCTTTTGCGCAAGACCGGAGGCGTTTATGTCACTCCAGCCCCAGACGATCCCCGACGTGCCCACCCTGACAGCGACGACGGCGCGGGCTGCGTTTCCACACGGTAACCGCTACATGACCATGCGCGACCAATTAGGTACCTTCTATGCGGATCAGGACTTTGCGGCGCTCTTTCCGACGCGCGGGCAGCCGGCCGAGACCCCCTGGCGGCTGGCGCTGGTCTTGGTGTTCCAGTTCGCCGAAGGGTTGTCGGATGCCCAAGCGGCTGACGCGGTGCGCAGTCGCATCGACTGGAAATATGCGTTGAGCCTGGAACTCAGCGATGCTGGCTTTGACGCCTCCGTACTGAGCGAGTTTCGTAGCCGCGTGGTCGCCGGGCACGGCGAGCAGCAGTTGCTAGACACGCTGCTGAACCGATTCAAAGCCGTGGGCCTCCTCAAAGCCCGCGGGCGGCAACGCACCGATTCGACGCATGTCTTGGCGGCGGTGCGCCAAGTCAATCGGCTGGTCTTGGTGGGCGAGACCGTGCGGCAAGCGCTCAACACCTTGGCCGTAGTGGCGCCGGAATGGCTGCAACCTCGGCTTGATCCAGCCTGGGTGGAACGCTACGGGACGCGGCTCGATGATTATCGCTTGCCAGAGGGTCAGGAAGCGCGCACGGCGCTGGCGGCGCAAATCGGCGCCGATGGCCGCAGGTTACTTACGGCGATTTGGGCGGCTGGGGCACCCACCTGGCTGCGCCAGGTCCCCGCCGTGGAAACCCTGCGCCTAATCTGGGTGCAGCAATACGAGGCCGTCGCCAGCGACGCGGCAATGCGTTGGCGTGCGTTGGATGACCAACCGCCAGCCGCCCAGCATATCAATTCACCCTATGATCCCGAAGCGCGCTATAGCCGCAAACGCACGACCGAGTGGCTGGGCTACAAAGTGCATGTGACGGAGACCTGCGACGATGATGCGCCCCATCTGATCACCCATGTCCTGACCACCCCAGCGACGACCCCGGACTTTGACGCACCCGCGCAGATCCACGCCGACTTGGCCCGCCAGGAGCTACTGCCGTGCGAACATCTGCTGGATGCCGGTTATGTCGATGCGGGCTTACTCGTTGAGGGGCCGACCCAACACAACACGACGATCGTGGGCCCGGTGTCGCCCGATCATTGTTGGCAAGCGCTCGCTCAGGCCGGCTATGACGTGACCTGTTTCACCATCGACTGGGTTGCCCAGCAGGTCACCTGTCCCCAGGGCGCCACCAGTCGCAAATGGTCGGCGACTCATGACCGCCTGGATAACCCCATCATCAATATCCGCTTTGCCCCGGAAGATTGTGCCACTTGTCCGGCGCGCCAGCAATGTACCCGCTCTGTCACAGGCCCACGCAACCTCACCATCCGTCCGCAACCGCAATATGAAGCCCTGCAAGACGCCCGGCAGCGCCAGCAAACCCCCGAGTTCAAACAACAGTATGCGGCCCGCGCTGGAATCGAAGGCACGCTATCACAAGGCGTGCGCACAGCCGACCTGCGCCGTTCACGTTACATCGGACTGGCGAAGACCCACCTGCAACACATCCTGATCGCTGCTGCCCTCAACTTGCGCCGCATCACTGACTGGCTCAGGGGTGTCCCCCGGGCCCGCACGCGCACGGCGCCGTTTCTGCTGCTGGCCCAGGCTGCCACCTGACATGTGCCACCGCACAATTCGCCAGCAGTATCATCAATAATCTGCAAACCCCTGCCCCAGTCGGCGACATAGGCCAGGTTGCCGGCCACGGCCATGCCATCAGCGAAATCTGGAGTATCATACCCTCCGCGACGCACGGGGTTGGCCGGGTTGCTGACATCAATGATCTGCAACCCGCTACCCCCATCAGTGACGTAGGCCAGGTTGCCAACCACGGTTACGCCGCGGGCAGATTCTGGAGTGTCATACCCTCCGAGGCGCACGGGGTTGGCGGGGTTGCTGACATCAATGATCTGCAACCC
>CAZEPA010000443.1:0-4065 GCA_964513955.1 uncultured Anaerolineae bacterium
CCTCGCCGCCAGCCTGGCTGCCAGCCCCCTGGGCGATCGCGCCGGAGCCGGTGAGGGTGGCTTGATAGGAAATGTTGGCCTGAGGGCGCGCCGGCGCGGCGTCGGTCGCGTCGGCGTCCGGCGCCAGCAGCCGGTCGGCATATTCACGGTAGCGCGCCGGGTTGATGGCCTGGATCAGCGCGGCCAGCCGCGCCATCTGCCCGCTGCGCTCGGCATGTTCGATGAGGAGCTGTACGCGCTGGCCGAGCGTCTGGCCGGCGGCAAACTGCTTGTAAACTGGGCAGAAGTAATCGAAGGCGAGGGCTGTGAACTCGTCTTCAGTGAGGGCCGCGCGGATCAGGTCACGCAACGCAGCGGTGTTGTAGCGTGAGGTCATGAGTAGCTCCTTTGCTGACAGATCAGTAAATAGCATATCACAGTTCACGGAGAGCGTCAATCGAACGGCGGCGCGCTCGGTTGATAGCCACCGTGATGGGCGTCTGCGTTGCCAGCGCGTGACGCTCTTTTGGCGTCTATTCCCTGATCCAGCCCCCTGTGCTATAATACGCCCCGGAGGCATCGCATGGCAACGTACAGGATCACACTGGAAATCGAGCATTTGCCCGAAGGGCCGTATTTGGGGACAAGCCCCGATCTGCCGGGCCTGATTGTGCAGGCCGAGACAGCAGAAGAAGTCATACGCCTGGCGCCTGATATCGCCGCCGACTTGATCCAGGTCATGCAGGAAATGGGTCAACCGCTGCCGACGCAGCTCGTTGCCCTTCTTACACCGCTGCGTGTGCCAATCGCCGTGCCGGCATGACATATCGGGAGCTCGTCCGCAAGCTGCAAGCCCTCGGCTGCGAGTTCAAACGTCAGAGCAAGGGCAGCCATGAAATCTGGGCCAATCCATACAAGAATCTTTCTGCCGTCATCCCTCACCATCCCGGGGATATCCCCAAGGGGACGCTCAACGCAGTCCTGAGACAGTTGGATATTGACCGAGACGAGTTCGACGCCGCCTGAAGCAAAGCCGGTCTTTGGTCCAGCACCGCAAGCCTGCAGATGCTCTTCGATTTGCGCCAATTGCTCTGCCACGTGATTTCTCTCCGTGACAAGATCCTGCCGACGCTCGCCACGGACGACCTTCGTTTCGGTATCCAGCGTTCGCCCCAGGTCATTGTCCACCGTGGCGTTGTCATTCGACCTACTCTAGTCCCTGTGCGACAATGACCTTTCATATGGGCTATTCCGTACGATGAGCCGATGATGCTATACAGGAAATCATCATAGCAAATGCCGAAAGGATGAGACGATGGGATTCAAGCAACGCCGCCTGGCCTGGCTGCTGATGGCGCTGGCCGCGCTGGCGCTGTGGACGCTGAACGCCAGCCAGCCGGGCGCGGCGGTTGAGGGCTGCCTCGATAGGTGCGCAACCGCCGCGCGGCCGGACAATGGCAGCGTGCGCATTGTCTCGCTCAACGTGCTGCACGACTTTCCGCGCTTTGCCTACCTGCCGCAGCGCCTCGATCTGATCGCAGCCGAAATTCGGCGCCTGGATGCCGACATCGTGCTGCTGCAGGAGACGCCGTGGACCTGGCGCGTGGGGTCGGCCGCGGCCTACCTGGGCCGGGCCACGGGGCTAAACTATGGTTTTCTGCGCGCCAACGGCAACCGCTGGGCCATGCTCTTCGAGGAAGGCGAGGCGATTCTCAGCCGCTTTCCCCTGCGCGACGTGAGGTTTACTGAGCTGCGGCCGCGCGAAGCCCCCTTCCAGCATCGCGTGGCCGTGAGCGCGCAGGTGGACACGACCATCGGACCGCTGCGCGTGGTCAGCGCGCACCTGGCCAATCAAAATCCCACGGTCAACCAGGAGCAGGCGGCCACCCTGGCCCACTTCGTCGCCGCCCAGCCAGGGCCGACGATCATCGGCGGCGATTTCAACGCCACGGCGGACAGCGCCGCAATCCGCGCCTTGCAGCCGGCCTGGGTGGACAGCTTCGCCGCGCTGCGGCCCGACGACCCCGGCTTGACCTGCTGCGTGGATCACCTGACCGCGCCGCCGGACGAGCCGCTGGAAGAGCGCATTGACTACCTCTTCCTCAGCCCAGGGCCGGCCTCCGCCTGGCGCGTGCGCGCCAGCCAGCGCCTCTTCACCGCGCCCCAACGCACGCCGGCCGGCTGGCTGTGGGCGTCCGATCATATCGGACTGTGGCTGGTGCTGGAATCGTTGCCAAAGTAAGGGTGTGAGATCAAGAGGACATGATGAACCGACCATCGCTGACCGCCTGGCGCCGACTGGCGACCATTCTGATTGTTCTGCTGATTGGGGCAACAGGCCTGGGCCTGCGGCTGCGCGCCACGCAGCTGCTCCCCATTGACTACGATGAGGATGACTACCTCGGCGCGGCCCAGCGCTATGCCCAGTTCCTGGCCGCGGGCGATGTGCAAGGCCTGGTGGACTATGCCTACAACTATGAGCACCCTCCGCTGACTAAACTGCTGTACGGCGCGGCGATTCTGCCGCTGCCGCCCGCGCCGCTCTTACCGGAACAGTCCTCGACCGTCCCGCCCGCCAAGTCCCTGCCGCAGCCCCATTTACGCATCGCCCGCACGGTGTCGGCCGTTCTGGGCGCGCTGGAGGTGCTGGCGCTGGCAATTCTGCAGCCGCTGGCCGGGCTGCTGCTCGCCGTCCACACGTGGACGATCAAGTACACCAGCCAGGTGATGCTGGAACCGCTGCCTTCGCTGACCAGCCTGCTGACCGTGTTGTTCTATCTCAAGTCGCGCCGCAGCCGCAGCTCGGGCAGAACCCGCGCGGCGACGGGCTGGTCCATCCTCTCGGCGGTGGCGTTGGGCTTGACGGCCGCGTCCAAGTATACGTACTGCATTGTGGCGCTTGCGATCGCCGCCGATGCTGTGTGGCCGGCGCTGGCTGCCAGATCGCCGCGTGACAGGCCGGGCGCGCCGGATCGCCATTTGGCCGCGGCAGTCTTCGACCTGCTGCTGTGGGGGCTGATCGCGCTCGCCATCTTTTTTGCGGCCAACCCGCGGCTGTGGTCGGACCCGTTGGGCCGCCTGGCGCAATCCCTGCGCTACCACGGCGAGTACGCGCAAAGCGCCCATGTGCAACAGGCCAACTTCCCCTTCTGGCAGCCGTTGGTCTACCTGCTCGGACCAGTGCCCTGGCACCCAGGCGTCTTCGTCGTCATGCTCGATACCTTCATCACGGTCCTGGCTGGCCTGGGGCTGGGGCGACTGTGGCGGGAATACCGGGTCTGCGCGTTGTGGCTGGCGATCGGATTGGGTTTTCTGCTGGTCTGGCCGACCAAGTGGCCGCAGTACATCCTGACGATCACCGCGCCGCTGTCGTTGGCGGCTGGCCTGGGCTTTCAGGCCGCGCTCTGGGAGCCGCTGCGGCGTTCAGTGCAGCGCCGCAGGGCGGATGGCAAAACCGCAGACGCACGGCCGCTGCACGCGGCGGAAGCCCAGCGCGTGGCCCGCCGCGATACCAGGCGCGCCTTGCCCTGGCTGGCGCCGGGGATCCTCGCGCTGAGCCTGCTGGCGCTCTTTCCTCTGATCTACCAGGCAGCCGTGGCGTTGACCGACTTCAACGCCATCTCGATCCGGGATGGGATTCAGGGCGGCGTTTGGCGTGCGGTGTGGCAAGGGCTGACAGGGCAGGCGCAGCCGGTGGCCGTGGGCATTTTCGACAGCGTGACCCGAACGAAAGAGGTCCATTGGGCCGGGCCAAGCGTGCTGGGTCAACTCCTGGGAGGCGCTGAGCCAGATTTGCTGGCCTTCAACCTCCTGTGGGCGGCCCTCTCCGTGTCGCTGCAAGCCGTGCTAGGAATAGCGGCCGCGTTGATGCTTCATCGGCGCGGCGTGCGTGGGCGCAATTTCTGGCGCACGATCTTCATCCTGCCCTGGGCCATCCCGGAGTTCGTTGGCGCGCTCATCTGGCTGCGCATTCTTGAACCGGGCTTCGGCTGGCTGGCGCTGGCGCAGGGCATTCCCGCGGATGCGCTGCGCGCGCAAGCGGTCGCCGGCCCAAACGCGACCCTGGTGCAGCTGCTGGTGGCTGCC
>CAZEPA010000444.1:0-4063 GCA_964513955.1 uncultured Anaerolineae bacterium
CTCGCCCAGGTGCGGCCCGCCTTCTTGGCTGCCTTCGGTGAAGATCAGCCTCTTGTCGGGGAAGGCATCATGCGTCCACAGTACATTTTCGAAGCGATCATGTACGTACCAGTGGAACCCGATGCCCCACACGTACTGCGCCGCGGCCGGGTCAGACAGCACAGCGCTGGCGCGCTCGACCATCAGATCGCGGTTGTGATCCCAGATCAACAAACGCACCTCGCCCAACCCTGCGGCAGTCAGTGCCGGCCCCAGGTAGTCACGCACGAAGTCGCGCTCTTCCTCGGCCGTGTAAAGGCACGATTCCCACACTTGGGTCGCCAGCGGCTCGTTCTGCACAGTCAAACCCCAGATACGGATGCCCTCAGCCTCGTACTCACGGATGTAGCGGCCGTAATAGGCCGCCCAGGCCGCGCGGTATTCTGGCTTGAGCTTGCCGCCGTGGCACATGTCGCCGTTGGTCTTCATCCAGGCCGGCGGGCTCCAGGGAGAGGCTAGCAGTCGGATCGGCCGGCCCGCGGCCGCCTGCGCAGCCCGGATCAGCGGAATCAGCGCCCGGCGGTCGCGATCAATCGAAAAGCGCCGCAACTCGACGTCGCCGTCCACCTCATCATAAGCGTAGTTGCCCAAGGAGAAGTCGCAGCTGTTGATGTGCGTGCGACACAGGGTATAGCCCAGGCCGTGGACAGGGTCGAAGTAAGCCTGTAGGATTTCGGCCTGGCGCGGCGGCGGGAGACGGAAGAAGGTGAGCGCCGCCGCTTCGGTGAACGCGCCGCCGAAGCCCTCAATTTCCTGGTAGCGCACGTCAGGATCAACCAGGACGGAAGCCAGCGCATCCGCTGCAGTGCCTGGCGTGAGGGGCGGCAGCTCGGTCAGGCGATAGGAGGTGTCTTGGGCTGTACAAAAATGTCGCAGGTGCATCATGGTCGCATTTCAGATCACAATTGTTTGCAAGAGGGGATGACGCCAGACGCCGGGTCGCATGGTGACATGCAGCCCGGCGCCTGACGTTGGAGGAGCTAGGCGAGGCGCCGTCGCACGACGAAGGCCGCGACGAGCAGCGCCAGGATTGTCATCGCCGCCAGGGGCAGCCACGGCGCCGGTTGAGTCCGGCTGGTTTCAGCGATGGTCACCGCCGTCGGCGCGGTGATCGTGAGATGCACCTGGTCGAGGTGGAAGGTGCGGCTGTCAGGCGCCGCGTTCTGGCCGACCTGCAGATCGAAGCCGTAGCCGGTCATGTTGGTCAGCGTCAGGCCGTCGTTGGGCGCGCCGGCTGGCTGCACCGCACT
Source organism: uncultured Anaerolineae bacterium (assembly GCA_964513955.1). Lineage (GTDB taxonomy): Bacteria > Chloroflexota > Anaerolineae > SSC4 > Amarolineaceae > Amarolinea. Next base: position 1,290 of record CAZEPA010000444.1, read on the forward strand.
GCGCGTGAAGGCCGAGAACGGGATGACGATCTGTCGCCAGCCAGGAATGTTGTCAACGAACGTCGCTTCGAAGCGCTCGGCCGTGTCCGCCGCCTGGTACACCCGCACGTAGTCAACTAGCATGTCCTGCGGGAAGGTCAGATTGGGCGAGATTGAGCCGCCGAAGTTGCCGCCGATCGCCAGGTTGAGCAGCAGATAGAACGGATGGTTGTAGACCCACTCGTTGGGAGCCACGTTGGCCGGGGTGGCGTTATGGTAGTTGATGCCATCCACGTACCAATGGATCTCGTTCGGCGCCCACTCCACAGCATAGGTATGGTAGGTGGCTGCCACCGGAGATCCAAAGTCGTAGATATTGCCATAGGCGTTGCCGCCGGAGTAGCCCGGGCCGTGAATCGTACCGAAGATCTCGGTCGGAATGCGGCTGACATACTCCATGATATCAATCTCGCCGGCTTGCGGCCAGCCGACCTGGTCAATGTTGGTGCCCAGACTCCAGAACGCGGGCCAGAGACCGGACTCGCCCGACGGCACCTTGACGCGAGCCTCGATACGGCCGTAGCGGAATTCCGTGCGGTTCTTGGTAAGCAAGCGCGCCGAGGTGTACTTGCAGGGACCGTACCAGCAGACCTTGTCCGTGGTGGCGGGATCGAGCGCTTGCAGCCGGAGCCGCAGGTTGCCGTTGCCATCCATGGCCACGCTGTCGGGGCTGTCGGAGTAGAACTCCTCCTCGCTGTTGCCCCAGCCCGGAATGGCGTTCATGGTGCCGTCGCCTAGCTCATAGCCCCAGGCGTTGGCATCGGGCGGCGATCCCGCAGCGTCGTTGAATTCGTCGCTCCAGGCCATCACCCATTGCGAGGGGGGCGGCAGCGTAGGCGCCTGGTTGTCTAGCAGCTTGACCGTGACGGGGACGCCGCTGTTGGCGCCGTAGAACCAGAATGCCAGGTTGCCGTAGCCGCTCCAGTTCTGGCCGGCGGCAAAGGTGCGCGTGATGCTGGCCGTGCTGCTCGCCTCAGCGGGGCCGGGTACGCTGATCTTCAGCACCTGCTCATATGGCCCCTGTCCAGGCACGGCCAGCGGGCTGCCTGCGGGAATATCTCTGATTGTCAGCCTGACGCGGCCTTCAGCCTGGAAGGGATGATGCCCCTCGAAGTCATCCACCATGGCCGGATTGGCAGCATTGGTGTCGGTGATCGTGAGAAGCGCGCGGCGCCGGTAGCCAAAAGCGGCGTTGGTAACGCTGGTCAGGTTGAGCATGACTTGTTGATCGCCAGACGGCTTACCGTCGGCCAGGGTTTGCACGGTAAAAGCCTTCTCGGTCTCGTTCGGGGCGAACGTCACGCTGCCGCTGGTCGGTACGTAATTCCGATTGGGCCGGGCATACGCTTCGGCCGTTCGATAGCCTACTGTCACCGTTTGGGTAGGCGCGGTCGAAAGCGACAGGCTGATGGTAGCCAGCCCGCCCTCGGTCACGGTGTAGTGGGTCAGGGCAAACTGGGCTTGCAGCGGGGCTGGGCCGCCGCCCGTGTTGCCGTAGATCGTTACGTCGTCAACGTAGTAGACTTGCGATCCCATGGGGACGGAGCCGTAGCCGCCGATGCCGTAGCCGTGAATCTCGGTGCGGCCAAAGCCGTCGTTGGGCGCGCCGTTGCCGATGTCCTTGCGGTGGAAGTCGCCCCAGGCAAACTGGAAGGAGCGCCAGCCTGTGAAGTTGTCCGGGATGTCAACGCTCCAGCGCTCGGCGTCGTCCGTTGTCGAGCCGGGATTACGGTTGTCCAGGATATCCAGGAACAGGGAGCCGCCGGTGTTGTTGCCATACAGCCACAGACTGACGCCTTCGTAGGTGCTCCAGTCCTGGGAGAGCCATTGGTTGGCAGCCGCATTCGTAAAGGCGTGGGTGTAGCCGGCCCACTGCCCGCCGCCGATGGTCAGCGCCTCACGCAGCACCTTGTTGCCCGCGTCCGCGCCCGGTACCTGCGCCGGCGGATTGTCAATGATCGAGATAGCCGCGCTGGCCGCCGGGTGATTCCACGTGATGAAGCCGACGCCGATTCCGTTCGGGTCGGTGCCGGACGGCAGCAGCCCATCCTCGAAGTCATCCACGATGACTGAGTTGCCGCCGACGGGCGGGACATTGCTGCTGCCGAAGGTCAAGTCATCGAAGTAGTAAGTCGTGTCCGCGCCGATCTGCGCGCCGGTCGAGCCAAAGTAGGGGAACACCGACACCTTGTTGTAGGTGTACGCCAGGTTCAAAGCCGCAGTGCCAGGGGCCGGGTTGGCAAAGTTGAAGGTCAAGGTCTGCCAGGCATTGGCCACCGTGGTGACCGCCTCGGTTTCGCAGCTCTTCGTCGGGTCGGACGCGTCCTCCACCTTGAGCCGGATCGGGATACCGGCGGCCGGCGCCCAGACGCGCATCGTCATGGTCGTGTCCGTCGCTGAGAATGGGATTGGCGGCACCGAGAAATTCGGACCGGTCGAGATGGTGGTGCCCGCCCACAGCTCGGCAGCGAATGTCTTGATGATCTTCGCCACGTTGTTGGCGCCGCCGGCGGGGTCGAGGACGACGCTCGAACTGGTGCCGCCGAAGTCGGTCAGCGTGTAGGTGATCGCCGGATCATCGAACGTGATAGGCGGCCAACTGGCTGGCGGCGGCGTTGGCGTGGGGGTCGGCGTGGGCGTCGTGGGTGTTGACCCCGCGAAGGCCAGGTCGTCGAAGTAATAAGTCGTGTCCGCGCCGATCTGCGCGCCGGTCGAGCCAAAGTAGGGGAACACCG
>CAZEPA010000445.1:0-4057 GCA_964513955.1 uncultured Anaerolineae bacterium
GTGTCCACCAGGATGACGCGCTGATCGGCCTGCGCCAGGGTGACGGCGAGATTGGCGGTCGTAGTGCTCTTGCCTTCACGCGGGCTGGCCGAGGTCACCAGCAGCGTGCGCACCGGCTCATCCACGCCGCTGAACTGGATGTTGGTGCGCAAGACGCGGTATCCCTCCGCGATGGGCGAGTGTTTCTTATCGAGGGTGACTAGCGTGGACTCGGGGTTGTCTCGCGACCGCACCCGCAGGATCGCGCCCAGGGTGGCCAGGCCCAGCAGCTCGCGCACCTGCTCCGAGTCATGGATCGTATCGTCCAGGTACTCAACCAGGAAGGCGACGCCAAGCGCCAGGAGGGCGCCAACCACGGCTGCCAGCAGGGTATTGGTGGCGGTGCGCGGACGAATCGGAAGGATGGGCGTCTGCGCCGGCGTGCTGACCGCGATGTTGTCCACGGTCTGCGCTTCGGTCAAACGCAGCTGCTCCAGGGAGTTGAGCAAGGCGGTGTAGGTCGCCTCGAACTGGCGCAGCATCGTCTGCTGGCGCGCGAGGTCAAGGCGCTGGTCATCGGTCAGCGCCGATTGACCCTGCAAGCTGTTGATGCGCTCTTGGGTCCGCTGGATGTCGGTCTCCACCTTGGTTCGCTCAGCCTGCAAGTCGGCGCGGGTCTGCGCATAACGCCCCTTCTGGTAAGCCTGCGTCTGTTCGATGAAGATCAACGGCAGGGTATTGGCAATCTCCTTGGCCAGGACCGGGTCGTAGCTCTCCACCGTCAACTGAATCAACTGCGTGTCACGCACGGGCTGCGCAGTGATCTGCACGCCGAGGCGTTTGAGTCCATCCAGGTCTTGCAGGCCCAGGCGGCGGGCGGTCTCCTCTCGCACCGGATATTCGGTGAGCAGCTGCGAGTAGGTGCGCGCCACCTGCTGGCTGTAGAGCAGGTCGCTGTAGTTGGCGCCGCTCGTCGGCGAGTTGGCCTGGCTGACCAGCAGGGTAGAGGCGGCCTTGTAGACCGGCGTCGTGCGCCGACTAATCACAAAAGCGGCCAGGGCGGCCACCAGGGTGCAGGCGACGACCAACCACAACCATTTGCGGGTCAGGTTAACGTACTGACGTAATTCCATGATAGGTCTCGATCCTTCACGCAAGGGTTCCGACTGCAAGCGGTTTGCATCGGATAAGAAAAGTCAGGCTGCGGCCAGGGCTTCGTCCCAGCCGGTGCTGCGACCATCCTGCAGGACAATCATGGGGGCTTCCTGGCTCGCTTCCACGGCGCCCAGGGTTAAGCGTTCGCCGGCCACGCCTGGCGCGGCATGCAGGCCGGCGCGCTGCAGGAGAGCGGCGCGCCGCCGCGCCCGTTCCACATCGCCGCGGTCCACAACGACCGAAACCTCGAAGGCAACCAGGCGCTCTGGGGTATCTGGCAAGCGGCGGGCCTGTCCCTGAATGAGCAGGTCCAGACGCATGACGTCTTCGACGTCTTCTTCGGGCAAGCGGGCTTCCAGGGTTTCGCGCAGGGCATCCGACAAAACCAGCGAGACCGGGCGCAGCCAACGGCCAAAGAAGGCCCCGGCTCGTTCACGATAGTGGCGTTCCAGGTCGCGGCCATCCAGGCGCGCCACCCGGTCCGTGAGATGATCCAGGCGGCTGCTGATAACTTCGAGCGCGGCGGTCAGTTTCTCGACTTGCACCTCGGTGCGCTTCTGGGCTTCGACCAGCTCAGCAACCGCCGCCTCTAGCCGGTCAAGCCGCGCCTCGCTGCGCTTCTGGGCTTCGACCAGCTCGGCAACCGCCGCCTCTAGGCGCTCAAGCCGCGCCTCGCTGCGCTTCTCGAAGCGAGCCAGTTCGGCAAGGGTTGCCTCCACGCGGTCCAGGCGGCGTTCGGCGCGCTGGTGAGATTGAGCCAGCTCGCGCAAAAGCGCCGGCATGTTGAGCATGTCGTCGGGCATGAGCAGCTGCTGCAGCTCCGCACGCCATTCTGGGTGCAGATAGAGCAACTGGCGCAGGTCGGCAAAATCGTTGACGGTAAAGGCCATCGTTTACTCCAGTGTTGGCCTCACAGGTTGAATCGGGTCTATTGTACTTGAACCGCCAAATTTCGACAAGCGTAGGCTGACGATGGTCATATCAATCCTGAGGTAGGGTGTCCGGTTGCAGGGAGTGTTCTGCCGTGGCTAAAACCGTTGCTGCTGCTCTCCGCGGTCTGTGGGCGCACAGGCCGTGCGGCCCGTAGGAGCGGCGGTTCGCCCTCATGGTTACGCGCCGGCGTAAATTCCGGCACCAGGTGCAGCAGGCCGGCCAGGATGGCGTCGTCGTCGTTGGCCTGCGCGGCCGCGGCCAAGACATCGAGCGCCAGCGACAGACGCTCGGTGGGGCGCTGGCTGGCCTGCGCCGCAATCAGGACTTTGGGGTGCGCGGTGGGCTGATAGGTCTCGCCAGGCACGAAAAGCTCTTCGTACAGTTTTTCGCCAGGACGAATACCGGTGACAACGATGTCAATGTCACGTCCCACCTGCAGGCCAGACAGCTCGATTAGGTCACGCGCCAGGTCCAAAATCTTGACCGGTTCACCCATGTCGAGCATGAAGACTTCACCCCCGTGTCCCAGCACGGCGGCCTGCAAGACTAACTGCACCGCTTCGGGAATGGTCATGAAATAGCGGGTCATCTCTGGGTCGGTGATCGTGACGGGGCCGCCGGCTGCAATCTGCTGCTTGAAGGTGAGCACCACACTGCCCCGACTGCCGAGGACATTGCCAAAGCGGACGGCGACGTAGGGTCGTCCGCTGACGGCAGCCGCCTCACGCACCAGCAGTTCGGCCACGCGTTTGGACGCGCCCATGATGCTGGTGGGGTTGACCGCCTTGTCGGTGGAGATCATCACGAAATGTTCGACGCCCACGGCCTGCGCCGCGGCCAGGACGTTGCGCGTGCCCAGCACATTGTTGGTGATGGCTTCGGCCGGATTGGCTTCCATCAACGGGACATGCTTGTGCGCCGCCGCGTGAAAGACGACCTGCGGCCGCACTTCGGCAAAGATGGCCTGCAAGCGATCTGGAAAACGAACGTCGGCAATCACGCTGCGCACCAGCGGCAGCGGTGCGGACAGAGGCGAGGTCTTAGCCAAAAAGCGCAGCAGTTCGTTGCCGATCTCGAACACGGAATTTTCACCGTGGCCCACAATGACCAGTTGCGCTGGTTCGCAGCGCAAGATCTGACGGCACAGCTCAGAACCGATTGAGCCGCCGCCGCCGGTGACGAGCACGCGCTTGCCGCGCAAGAGGGCCTGCACCGCAGCGCCGTCGGTTTGCACCGGCTCTCGTCGCAGCAGGTCTTCGATCTGCACGGTGCGCAGTTGGTTAACGCTCACGGTGCCATCGAGCAGCTCATACAAGCCCGGAATGATCTTGATCTGCACCTGGGCCCGCTCGCAGAGGCTGACGATGTCGCGGATGACCTTGCCGGGCGCGGTGGGCATGGCGATGACAACCAGCATCGCGCCTGTCTCCTGGATCAGGTGACTCAGCTCGGTACGCGAGCCTAGCACGCGCACGCCCCGGATGAGCGTGTCGCGCTTCTTTGGCTCATCATCCACGAAGCCAACCGGCAGCAGGTTGGCATGCGAGCTGCTTTGGATCTCACGTAGAATCATCACGCCGGCCGCGCCCGCGCCTACGATCAAGGTGCGCGTGGCGTTGGCGCGGCCGTGCTGAACCTGGTCAAGGCGCTCGGCGCCGCGCGCGCTATAGCGCGTGCCGGCCACGATCAGCAGTGTCAGCAGGCCATCGAGCAACGGCAGCGAACGCGGAAAACCGGGGTCAATCAAGCCCAGCGGCCGTAGGATAGCAAAGAACAGCAGCGTCTGCAGCAGGGTCGCCAGCAGAGCGCCTGTGACGATCAACGCCAGCTCGTCAATGCTGGCATAACGCCAGTAGCGCCGGTAGAAGCCGGCGGGGAAAAAAACCCCCAGTTTGACACACACGAAAACGACGGTCATGATGATCACGGACCGGCCGTCGCGCGCCAAATCGGCGCCGTCGGTGCGCAGCCAGAGCGCCAGGGTCGGCGT
>CAZEPA010000446.1:0-4055 GCA_964513955.1 uncultured Anaerolineae bacterium
CACATATGTTGTGGAGAATTTTCCTCCTTTTGCCCTATTAACTATATGGCTATTGCCCTCAAACTCGCCTTCAATCGCTGATGCCAGTTCAACTACGCGCTGTTCAAAATCATCGGTTCCAACCGTGATTATGTGAAGATTGTCAATGCGCGCGCTTTCCAGTATTTGCTTGTAAGCTGTAGCCTCCTCTTTCCCAAACGTCTCTTGTGAGTTACTCAACTCTTGACTGGGAATGCCCAATTCCGTCAGTTTCTGACGCTTAGATTCAGATTCGCGATAACGTTCGCTGAATGGAGAAATCACGTTTGCTTGGAACAAGAAAGAGTGTGTTAAGAAGGGCACTGTCCAGATATATCTTTGTCGACTTAACTCTTCTCTCAATTCATTTATTGCACGCAAATCACTTTCAGGGATGAGTTTATACGTAATTTCAAAATCGAACTCTCTCGCTTTTTGTTTAAGCCGACTAAGTTGCTGATGGTAAATTGCGATCGCATACACATTCGGATCAATTCCCACAAAATGTGCGTGAATCGATCCTGTTACAAGACCATTTTCCCGGAGTTTCAACAAACAGTCAACCAGAGCCACAGAGGCTGCCCCAGCACCACATCCAATGTCAATCACTGTTATCCTAGAATTATGTCTCAACCATCCGGCTATTGAGTCATAGCCGATAATATGCTCTAAAGCAAATGATACCTTTGCTGAGTGACCCGGAAACAAAACATAATATTGCAGAGCTGCACTCTCAAATGTTGCTTCCGCTAAATGCTTATTGACTTTATCTCGGGCTTTTTTCGTTCTGTATGGTATACCATCATCATTTGGCAGCGAATCCAGCCATTTCTGGACTTCTGTGTAATTGTCGTAAATAATCGGATGAAAGCTAAACATTTGTCGATCTACCTACGATGTCAACTGTGTGATGGAAGAGTGCGGCCCAGCGCTAAACGTAACTATTGGGCAACCAGAGGTTGAATCGTTTCTGGATTTGTATTTTATCATTAGTATAGCCGCCGAGCTGCTGCTCATTTGCCAAATGAGCCAGGCAGCAGGGCCGCTGTGCATTTCAGCGCATTACGGGCCCAAGTCGGAGCCACGCAGGGCTCCAAATACCAGCAGAAATCCTGACTGGCTCAACATGATTTGTACAACGGCTCGCGTCTAGGTCTTCCTGATACCTGTCAGCCAATGTGAAGGCTGCCTGCCTCGCGAGTTGACAGGAAGGGACGCTCGACCAGCACCTGTACACCGCGCTGCTGGCCGTGGAAGGCTTTGCGGGTTGAGCGAAGTCGTTTCAGATGTCACGGCGAGGAAATGGTTACATCATTTGATAAGCGAAGCGAGTGATGCAACTGGCGACCGATACCCGTTGCGCCTCATTTCGGCCAGCCATGATTCGGCCTGATCTGCTGAGCAGATGTGACGTTCAACTGCCAGTACGAGAGTTCCCAGGGTACCGGAAAGAGCGACCTTGAGACGTCGGGCTTCTTGACGGGCGCGGCGGTCATCGGTGAGAAAGAGCCATCCTCGCTGCTGAGCGATGGCCAGAGAGGATGCTTCTCCTTTGTGCAATTGACGTGGTAGTCTGGCACAAATCTCTATTTCGGCTTCCCCTGCCAGGCTGCAAAGTCTTACCCAACCTGTGTCGGCGAGCGGGTACACCCACTGCTGGATACCCGCGTAGAACTGATACCCTTCGTCCAGACCGGCCTCGATCTCCTCCATCACTTCGCTCGAAATGTGAACTATTCCGTAGACGCGCCGGAGCAAATCGAGTTGACCAATCGCCGCCAACGTTGAAATAACGGTCGTGTTGACGATGATACTCATGCCGTCTGTTCCCCCAGGTAGCGGCGTAAGGATGCAGCCTCTTCTTCGGCTTCGGCAACGGTTTCTGGCCCCAGGAACGGCTGTACGCCGTTTTCGCGCAGAATGTCGAGCATCTGTGCCCAGCTTACGCCAGCCAGGTAAGCCGCGCGGGCGAGAGAAATGTTTTCGGTGGTGTACTGGTAGATTACCATGCGGATGCGCAGATCAGCGCGCGCTCTCAGCAAATAACGCAGAGCCGTTTGAATGGTATCTTCTTCGTTCTGAAAAAGCCCGGCTTTGACCAGGTCTTGAATCTGAATCATAGCACCCTCCGCATCCCGAGTGGGAAAGAGCCAGGCGTCTGGCGCCTGCCACGGCGGGATTCTACACCGAACCGCGGCGCCGCGCCAATTTTGGCGCATGCCACACTGCACCTATCCTCACCCGGCCAAGCCGGCGTCCACTTCTTGCCGCGAATTGCACGAATTTGACGAATTGTTCTTCGCGTCATTCGTGAGACTCGCAGCCGGCCATCATTCAGACCCCGGCGTGGGTTGGTTTTTGCTCTGCCGTGCCCACATGTACCAGAAGATGGCGCCGATGATGACGATGAACGGCCCAGCGATGGCCGAAATCAATCCAAAGCTGATGGTCGCCACGACGCGGTCACGGAACGAGACCTCGGCATCGCCGGCCGCGCCCTTGACTGTCACCGCGAACGCGTAGTAGCCCTTGCGCGGCAGCTCAAAATGGGCGGCGTAATCGAGCGAATTGCCCGCGTTCTGATGATTGGCCTCGCTGTCCATCACCTCAGCGTTCGCCTCTTCGGTCGCATGCACCGTCACCTGCAGGCCGTCCCGCAGCTGATGTCCGCCCAGGTCGCTGACGCGCACGTAGACCGTGTAACGCCCCACCTGCGGCGGCGACGGCCCGGCCCACACCAACAGCGTGTAGTTGCCTACGGTCTTATCGGAAATGAAAATGCGGCTGCCGCCCGTGCCTGGCCCCTCTGCGCGCGCCGGCCCCGCCCACAGCCCCAGCGTCAGCGCCGCCACCGTCAGCAGCCAGCGGGCCAATTCTGAATTCTGAATTCTGAATTCTGAACGTCGTGCTCCGCATCCGGTCCCGGCTTCATCATTCAGCCTTCCTCGTTCAGCGTTTTGGCCTTTTCCCTTTGCCCTCAGCATTTTTGCCCTCTCCCATTCAGCGTTCAGTGTTCCGCGTTCAGCGTTTTTCCCTCGCTCCGCACTTTGCACTCTGCACTCTGCACTCTGCACTCCGCATTTTCCTCATTCCCTACATCCCCATCCGCAGCGTTCCTCGCATCTCCATCGGCTGCGCCAGAATCCAGACGCCGGCCGCGACGAGCAGCAGGCAGAGCAGCGCCCAGGGCAGGAACGCGACCAGCGCCCGCCGCCGATCGGCGTAGCGCGCCGCGGCCCGCTGAAAGCCCACGATCAGCGAGCCGGTCAGCCCCGTGTAGAGCAGCACGACTTCCAGGGGGAAGAGGAAATCGGGCGGCGCCAGCGGCCCCAACTGCCACAGCGGCTCCCCCAGGATAGGCCAGCCCCACCGCCAGAGCATGTTCTGCACCGCCGGAATCAGGGTTAAGCCGCCGGTCAGGAAGTGGAACATATAGTGCGCCAGCCACATGCCGAACCCGGTTGGCGCGAGGGTCGGCGCGAAGTGCGCGATGACCGTGCGCAGCTTGGCGGCGTCGCGACTCCAGGCGCGGCTGGCGATCCCGGCCAGCGAAACCAACAGCGCAGGCAGAACGAGCAGGCCTGTTCCGTAGAGCAAAATGAGAACGGCGGTCACATTGTGCAGCAGGGGCAGCTGCGCCAGCCAGGCAATCAGCCCATAAACCGGCCGCACCATGCCGAACGCGTTCATGAACCCGCCGAAGGTCAGCACCACCAGCAGCGCGGCCAGATCCAGGCGCTGGCTGAAGCGCCCCACGCCTGAGCGCCACGGTTCGGACCACAATTCGGCCGTGGGTACGCGCAGCAGCCAGCCGACATTGTCATGCGGACACGCGTGCACGCAGTCCAGACAGAAGGTGCAGTCTTGATTTCCCACCTTGGCCGGCTGAAATAGATTCAACTCACAGCCAGGCTGCACGTGATCAAACAGCGCAATCGGCGTGCGGTGCGCAGCGGCGACTTCAACCGCTCCCCGCGCCGCCTGATAGCCTGCGAAGGACGGCTTGGCCAGGGTTGCAGCGACTTCAGTCGCCCGCC
>CAZEPA010000447.1:0-4043 GCA_964513955.1 uncultured Anaerolineae bacterium
ACCATGTAATAGATTCCCAACCGTTGGATCAGGCCCTCGCCTTTCTGGTCGAGCATCAGCCGCCACAGATGCACCTGGTCATTGCCACTCGGGAAGATCCACATCTGCCCTTGGCCCGGCTACGCGTCCGTGGTCAACTGACCGAGCTGCGCGCCGCCGACCTGCGCTTCACGCCCGTTGAAGCCGCCGAGTTCCTCAACCGTGCGATGGGTCTGAACCTCTCGGCCGACGACATCGCTGCGTTGGAAACCCGCACCGAAGGCTGGATCGCCGGCCTGCAATTAGCCGCGCTTTCGATGCAGGGACATCATGATATCGCCAGCTTCATTAAGTCCTTCACCGGCAGCCATCATTATGTGCTGGATTATCTGGTGGAAGAAGTCCTGGGAAAACAGTCCGTAAGCGTCCAGACTTTCCTGTTGCGCACGTCCATCCTAAGCCGCCTGTGCGGCCCCCTCTGTGATGCCGTTCTGCATGGGGATGCAGATTTGCCTCCCACCCCCTCTGCTTCCGGGCAAGAAACCCTGGAATATCTCGAACATGCCAACCTGTTCATCGTCCCCCTGGACGACGAGCGGCGTTGGTACCGCTACCACCATCTCTTTGCCGATCTGCTGCGCCAGAGACTGCACCAGAGCACAGCCACCTCTGCGGGGGATGCGGAGCATGGCGTGGCCGAACTGCACATCCGTGCCAGCCAGTGGTATGAGGATAATGGTCTGGAAATTGAAGCATTTCAGCATGCGGCGGCGGCCAACGACATTGAGCGTGCCGAGCGCCTGATAGATGGAAAGGGTCTGTACCTGCCTTTTCGTGGCGTGGCTGATATGCTGAACTGGCTGGAGTCGCTGCCGACAAGCGTGCTGGATGCCAGGCCATCGTTGTGGGTGAGATCAGCCCTATCGTCACTGTTTGCCGGACAAACGACTGGTGTCGAGGAGAAACTACAAGCGGCTGAGGACTGTCTACGAAGCGTCGAGGCGGATGATAAGACCCGCAACCTTATCGGACAAATTGCCAGTGCCAGAGCGATATTGGCTCTAACTCAGTATCAGAAAGAAACCATATTAGCCCAATCGCGCCGCGCGTTGGAGTACTTGCACCCTAAAAACCTGTCTTCGCGCGCTACTGCTAATTGGACGCTGGGGTTTGCTTACATCTTGCAGGGAGACCGCGCCGCCGCCCGTCAGTCCTATATGGAATCCATAAGGCTTGGCCAGGAGTGTGGCAATATCTTCACCACTAGTTTGGCAACCAACGATCTGGGATACGTACAGGAAATTGAAAATCAGCTCCCTCAGGCGGCTAAAACCTACCAGCATGCCCTGCAACTTTTCGGCGATCCACCGCGGCCCCACGCCTGGCAAACCTTTCTCGGCTTGGCGCGTATTTCCTACGAATGGAACGATCTGGAGGCCGCCGAACGGCATGGACAACAAAGTCTGCAATTGGCGCGGCGGTATGAGGACACAATTGACCGGTTCGTTATCTGTGAGGTGTTTCTTGCCCGCCTGCAACTGGCCCGCGGCGATGTGGCTGGCTCGGCCGCCATATTAGCAGAAGCCGAACAGTCCGTGTGCCAGCATGACTTCGTGCAGCGTATGCCCGAGATTGCAGCGGCACACGTGCTGACGCATCTGCGCCAGGGCAATGTGGCGGCCGCCGCGCAGCTTGCACAGACTTACGATCTTCCCGTCAGCCAGGCGCGGGTCTTCCTGGCCCAAGGAGATGCAGCCAAAGCGCTGACTCTGCTTGCATCATTGCGCCAGCAGGCGGAAGCCAGGAATTGGCAGGATGAACGGCTGCGCGTGATGGTACTGGAGGCGCTGGCGCTGTCCGCACAACGCGCAAAGGACCAGGCGATGCAGCTGCTGGCCAAGGTGCTGGCGCTGGCCGAGGGGGGCGGCTTTATCCGTCTCTTCGTGGATGAAGGCGAGCCGATGGCGGAGCTGTTGCGAAGGATGCAGGATGAAGGCGGAATGCTTCGTTTGATGAAGTATATCCACAACTTGCTTGCTGCCTTCGGTGATAATGAGGAATTCCATTCTTCATTCCTCAGCCCTCAGCCTTTGGTCGAGCCATTGAGTGGCCGCGAGCTGGAAATCCTGGTGCTACTCGCCCAAGGTCTCTCGAACCGCGCGATCGGCGAGCGGCTATTCCTGGCCCTGGACACCGTCAAGGGTCACAACCGACGGATCTTCGACAAACTCCAGGTACAAAGCCGCACGGAAGCCATCGCTCGCGCTCGCGAGTTGGGGCTGCTGTAACGTCGCGCTGCGCATTCCCCTCCCCACACTCTCCCCCTATACGTAGTCAACAACAGTATCTTCTCATAAAACTGGGGCATACGAGCCAGGCACTTCCGAAATGCCTGCGCCGTAACCACGACTCCTTTGAGCCTATCCGAATAACTGCCCTCAGGCGCCTTTTTGAGACGCATATCAGGTTATTCGGATAGGCTTTTAGATCATTGAGAACATACCATAGACAACACCTCCCACCAACACCAAAGTGTCTATACAACAACACCGCGGCCCCGGCATAGTACCTGCTAGCCAAATTTGGCGAAAACCCAAACAAGGAGACAAAAATGAACCAAGATCCGATCTCACAAGTCCTACAAGTCGGAACCGGGATAGCGTTCATCCTCTTCCCACTGATTTTCGTCTTTGCCTTTGCCGTTCACCCGGGGTTACTGCGACCGCGGCTGCTCAAGCCCGAAGAAATCATTCTGCGGGCGCGGCGGAACAAATTGCTGCAATTGGCGCACAGCCTGGTGCTTTTGTGCACAGCGCTCCTGATCGTAGCGGCCACGCACTTTTTGAGCATTTTGGGTGAGGGAAACGCCGCCTGGGCTGGCTTGACCGGTGCGGTACTGGCTGTCTTGGGCGCCATCCTGTTGGCAGCCGACAAAGGAGCCCTTTGCCTGACCATGAGCGCACTGGACACTGTGCCGGAAGAGCAGTTTTCTGCAATGATGCCGGGCCTCCTGGCAATGTTTTCCAAGAAGGGCTGGATGATCCTGCTGTGGGGAATCGTGCTCTTGCCGGTCGGATTTGCCATTCAGGCAGTTGGCCTGCTGCAGGCCGGTGTTCTGCCACCCTGGCAGAGCACCCTCTTTCTGATCGGCGTGCTGCTGGTCGCCATGCCGGACGGGGCGGAAATCATCAATCTCAGCGCCTCGATTATGATGGCAATCGCTATGATCCCCTACGGGATACAGCTCATCGCGACCGCATTCTAGAGCGTCGGTCAAGTAATCGCCGCCAGCGTCTTGCAGGCCGGAATTGGCGCTAAAAACCGCCTTCTTGGGGCCGAATTGGCACGCAACTTGCCTTTCAAGCCGCTGCCTTCTTTCCAGGGTTCGACCGTCATTTCTGGGTGACCGCCCATATTTGTTCCGGACTGGCCAGCGTAGCGCTCACCTTGCCGAAGACATGCCTGCGCTGGCCGTGCCGGGCAGCTTTGTCCATCTGTTTGTCGACGAGGGCACCCCAATGGCGCAGCTATTGTCCGAAGCTTCTCAAAAACAACACCTCCAATCAACACCAAAGTGTCTATACGCTAACACCGTATTGCAGATATGCTACCTGTACATTGAATCAGTGGCACAGGCTGTTATGACCGGCCACGACAGGTACATCGTTCAAAAGAGGAAAAAGACATGAAAAACTTGCAGCAAACTGGCGGCTATGCCACCATGAACACCCATCGAAAGACCGCTGTGTTGGTCGGAATTCTGTTCATCATCGGTACGGTGATGGGCGTACTGAGCGTAGTCTTTGTCTCGCCGGTGCTTGACGGTCCCGGCTACCTGGCCAGGGTTGCAACCAATCCCGCGCCGATGATCAGGGGGGCGTTCTGTGTGCTGGCCATGGGCCTGACGTTGGCCATGGTTCCGCTGGCCCTGTTCCCGATCCTCAGGAAATACAACGAACCCCTGGCCATCGGCTATGTCGTGTTCAGAGGTGGGCTGGAAACGGTGACAGCACTGGGGGTGGTGGGAAGCTGGCTCTTGCTTGTCACGCTCGGCCAGGAATACG
>CAZEPA010000448.1:0-4032 GCA_964513955.1 uncultured Anaerolineae bacterium
GAGCCAGCATGGGTTAGCTACGATCCGATCGTCAGCTTGAACGGCGCGGCGCCCGTGCACGTCAGCCTGCCCAGCGATCAGAATTTCCTGGTGACAGAAGAGATTCTGCGCCGGCACCTGTCGCCTAAGACCAAAGCCATGATGGTCAACAGCCCGAATAACCCCACCGGCCGCGTGCTGACGCGCGGCGAGGTGGATGCCATCGTCAAGATTGCGAACGAGGCTGATCTCTACGTCATCAGCGATGAGATTTATGAATATCTGTTGTTCGATGGCGCGGTGCACTATTCCCTGGCCGCGGAGCCGGGCATGGCCGAGCGCACGATCACGGTCAACGGCTTCAGCAAGGCGTATGCCATGACCGGTTGGCGCCTGGGCTGGATGGCCGCGCCGCCGCCGATCGTCAAGCTGGCGATGAAATTGCAAACGCACAGCGTCACCTCGGCAGCCTCGTTTGCCATGGCCGCGGGCATTGCCGCGCTCAACGGACCGCAGGACTGCATCCGGGAGATGGTGGCTTCGTACGCCGCGCGCCGGCGCTTCATGCTGGACGCGCTGACGGAGATTCCGGGCATCGCCTGCGCGCCCATCGAAGGCGCGTTTTATCTGTTCCCCAGCTTCCCGCACACGACCCTGAACAGCGTGCAGGTGGCTGACGCTCTGCTGGAGAAAGCCGACATCGCCTGCACCCCTGGCATCGAGTTTGGCGCCGCGGGCGAAGGGCATGTGCGCTTCAGCATCGCCACGGCCATGAGCGACCTGGAACGCGCCGTGGAACGGTTGGCGCGCGTGGCGCCGGGACTGTAGGGGAGAACGGAGATCGGAGATCGGACATAGAAGATAGTAGATATCAGGCAGAGTGCACAAAGGACAGGGCGCCGGTTTGGATAGTTCTGTTGTGAGTGCACAAATGGCCGAAAATGGCTTTTGTATAGCCTGAACGTGGAAAGTCAGCCGCCGACTGTGATACCCTCCCTGCGTTGGGCGTGAAAACGACCTCAATTCGCAGGGAGGATTTTTTGTAATGAAAGAGAAGCTGTTCCGTTTTGGTGTGCGCGTGTCCGCGCTCCTGGCCACGCTCGGGGTTTTCAGCGTGCTGGCGCCCCGCGTCTTCGCGGCCGATGGCATTGACCCGCTGAACGATCCTGGCGTCGGTCTCAATGTGATGTGGATGCTCATCGCCGGCTTCCTGGTCTTCTTCATGCAGGCCGGCTTTGCCCTTGTGGAAACCGGTTTTACCCGTTCCAAGAACGTGGCGCACACGATGATGATGAACATGATGGTGTTCTGCATCGGCGCCCTGGGCTACTGGCTGACCGGCTTTGCCTTTCAGTTCGGCGCGGTCAACTTCACGTACCCGGCCGTGGGCGCGGCCGCGGCCTGGGCGCATTCGCCGACCACGCTAGGCGACCTGGCCGGCCTACTGGGCACGCCGTTCCTGCGGTTTGGTCAGGTGGGTCTGCTGGGCGGCAGCGGCTTCATGCTCATGGGCGTCGGCTCCAACGTGGCCGTGCTTTCCTTCTTCCTCTTTCAAATGGTCTTCATGGACACGGCGGCCACCATTCCCACCGGCTCGATGGCCGAGCGCCTAAAGTTTAGCGGCTTCGTCCTCATGAGCCTCTGGGTCAGTATGTTTATCTACCCGTTGGTTGGCGGCTGGGTGTGGGGCGGCGGTTGGCTGCAGAACCTGGGTCGCTTTGCCGGCCTGGGCAACGGTGCAGTTGACTTTGCTGGCTCTGGCGTTGTCCACATGATCGGCGGCAGCGTCGCCCTGGTGGGTGCGATTGTCATTGGCCCGCGCATCGGTCGGTTCAACAAGGATGGCACCGCCAACGCCATGCCCGGCCACAACATTCCGATGGGCGTCCTCGGCACCATCATCCTCTTCTTCGGTTGGTTTGGCTTCAACCCTGGCTCATCGTTGGCCTTCATGGGCGCCGGGCGCGTGCTGGCAGTCAACGCGGCCATCAACACCCTGCTGGCGGGCGCGGCGGGCGGCGTCTCGGCCATGGCTTACATGTGGCTCGTGGGGCCGAGCAAGAAACCAGATCCAGGTATGTCGGTCAACGGCGTTCTGGCCGGCCTGGTCGCCATCACCGCGCCTTGCGCCTTTGTGAGCTCCTCATCGGCCGTGATCATTGGCCTCATCGCCGGCGTCCTGGTCTGCATTGCAACCTTTGTCGTGGAGAAGCTGCAGATTGACGATCCCGTGGGCGCAGCGCCTGTGCACTTTGCCAACGGACTGTGGGGCGTACTGGCGGTGGGCATCTTTGCCAACGGCAACCCCGTGACCGACGGCTGGAACGGCGTGGCTGGCCCGGTGCGCGGCATCCTCTTTGGCGGCTCCAGCCAATTGGCGGCGCAGTTCCTGGAGGCAATCTCGGTGATCGTTGTGGTGGGCGGCCTCTCCTACGTCTTCTTCAAGGTGTTGAATGCGCTCAAGCTGCTGCGCAGCGATCCGGCGCATGAGGTGCACGGCCTGGATGTGCCGGAGATGGGCGTGCCAGGTTACACCAACGTGGATGTCGTGATGCCTGGCGGCAACTTCCGCACCCCGCGGCCGGCCATTCGACCCGGGGCCGCGGCCGCGAAGTAACAGCCGTCGCACCATTCGCCGATTGTCTCAGCAAATGACTGCGAAAGGCGCAGGCAGAGAGGAAAGGACAGACTGATGACGAAGAAAATCGAAGCAATCATTCGTGAGGAAGCCTTGAACGATGTGATGGACGCGTTGCGCGCCATCGGCATCATGGGCATGAACGTGATCGAGGTGCGCGGCCACGGCCGCCAGGGCGGGATTGAGCTCTCCTGGCGCGGCACCACCTACCACATGGACTTACTGCCGAAGGTGCAGGTCAACATCGTGTTGAGCGATCACAACGTGGAGCGGACCATCGAGACCATCATCGGCGCGGCCCGCACCGGCAAAGAGGGCGATGGCTTGATCTTCATCTACCCGGTGGATGATGTGGTGCGGATCCGCACGGGCGAGCGCGGCCGCGACGCGCTGATGTATCCAGACGATATTGACGCCCGCCGCCCCGCCAAGAACGGCCGCTAAGCGGCTTGACAGCGCACGCAGAAGCTGCACAGGATTTACAGGATGTAGTGGTTCATCCTGTAAATCCTGTTTTTTCGTCCACCACATTTCGGAAGTCAGGTGGAGGCCATTCCTTTGCCCGCCGGCTAATCTCATGCTAGAATATCGCATCCACTGAGTAGGCTGGATAAGCGTTGATCGTGCAGGTGACCTACGATGGAAGCGATTAGATTACGACCTGAGCTCTTGGTTAGTCTGGAAGATGACGCGCGGCAGGAGGGTCGCAGCGTAAGTGATATCGTCAATGATGCCGTGACGTATTATCTGCGCGAGCAGCAGCGGGCTAAGCTCGACCGGGAGATCAGCGCGTACGAGTCAATGCACCCTGCAAACGTAACTTCGGGAGAACAAGATTGACGCCGCGTCCCTTGATTTTGCTGACCAATGATGATGGGATTCATTCGCCCGGGCTGATGGCCGCTATCGAAGCGGTGCACGATCTGGCTGATCTGGTGGTGGTAGCGCCGAAGGAACAGCAGAGCGCCATGGGGCGCAGCCTCCCTGGCAGTATGAGCGGCGCCATTTTTGTGGAAGAACTGCGCCTGAACGGCCAACATGTGCCGGCCTACTCGGTGCCCGGTTCACCTGCCCAGGCGGTCCTTTACGGCCTACACGAAGTCTGTCGCTCGCAGCGCCCTGACCTTGTCATCTCCGGCATCAACTATGGCGAAAACCTGGGCACCAGCGTGATGGTTTCCGGCACCGTGGGCGCCGCCTTGCAGGCCGCGGACATGGGCGTGCCCGCGCTCGCCATTTCACTGGAGACCGATCCCGCGTATCATGCCAGTCTTGGTTATGATGTGGATTGGCGCGCCGCGGTGCACTTTACGCGTTGGCTGACGCGCCTGGCGCTGGCGCAGCCCTTCCCGCCCGATGTGGATGTGCTCAAGATGGACATCCCCGCAGCCGCAACGCCGCAGACGCCGTGGCGG
>CAZEPA010000449.1:0-1917 GCA_964513955.1 uncultured Anaerolineae bacterium
CCTCATCCACGCGCCGGCTGCGCAGGATGGTGCGATAGTAGTAGTTGATGCCCAAGAAGTCGGTGGGGACGGCAATTGCCGCCATGTCGCCCGGCTGCACGTACGACAGCACGCCGTGCCGGAAAGCGCCGTCCGCGTCCAGGTCGGCCACGACATCAGTCGGGTAGCCGCGACCGTACAGCGGATCCAGGAACCAACGTGTCCAGGGGCCATCCTCCCGGCGCTCCGCATCCAGATCGGCCACGCTGCGCGAGGCAGCCGCAAACCAGTTGATGTTCAGGGTGATGCCCACCTCCGCCGCGGGGCTGTTCTGGCGCAGGATGGGCACTGCCCAGCCGTGCGATAACAGCAAGTGGTGGCTGACGGCGGCCGCCGCCGCCAGGTCCTGGATGCCCGGCGCGTGCTCACCGCTGAGATGACCGTTCCACGTCGCCACAGCCGGCTCGTTGTGCGTAATCCACAGCTTGACGCGGTCGCCGAGGCGACGACTCACCACATCGGCATACTCCACAAAGGCCGCGGCGGTGTCCCGGTTGGCCCAGCCGCCGTTGTCTTGCAGCGCCTGCGGCAAATCCCAATGGTAAAGCGTGACGCCGGGCGTAATCCCGGCGGCCAGCAGACCGTCCACCAGGCGGCTGTAGAAATCAAGCCCGGCCTGGTTGACTGGCCCACGCCCGCGGGGCAAGATGCGCGTCCAGGCGATGGAAAAGCGGTAGGCGTTCAAGCCCAGGGTTTGCATCAGGCTTATGTCATCGGACCAGCGGTGATAGTGATCGCAAGCCGCATCGCCGGTGTCGCCGTTGCGTGTCTTGCCCGGTGTGTGTGAAAAGCGATCCCAAATGGACTCGCCCTTGCCGTCAGCTTGCCAGGCGCCTTCGATCTGATAGGCCGCCGTGGCCGCGCCCCACAGAAAATGGTCAGGAAACGTCAGCATAGGTTCCATAGTAGTCATTCGGATTCCTTCGGAAGTGGCGCACCCACGCCAGGCCAGGCCGGGACGTGCGGCGCAGGCAGCCCCAGCGCGCGCGCCATTTCCGCGCTGTGTAGGCGTTCGTGATAAGCCATCACCTTGAACACGCCTGCGACCGTGGTGCGGAACCCGGCCGGGTGCATGCCCTCGACAGCCATCTGTTCATCAGTCAAGGATTCCAGCAATTCCAGGGTTTCCTTGCGCGAGGCAGTCAAGCCGGCGATCATGTTCGCCAGGGTGCGGGCCTGCGCTTTCTTGACCTGGCGTTCGTTCCACACGTCCAGGCTGAAATCGGCCGGCAGCTCGACGCCTTCCAGAAAACGCTGGATCGTGGCTTGCAGCCCGCGCTCGGACAGGGTCACATGCGCGGCGATGTCGTGCACTGTCCATGCTGGGTTTTCGGTGGATTTCACCTCCGTGTCGGGCGTGATCTTGCCCAACACGTCTAGCAACTCTTGCCGGGCCTCTTCCAGCCTGGCTCGTATCCGTGCGCGATCATTGTTGCTCATTGTCGTCTCTCTCCCTCGCGCTGGCTACGCCCTGTTGGCGTAGCCGCCATCAATCGTAATGACCTGGCCGACAATCATCGCCGCGTCTTCGGAGCACAGGAAAGCGGCCAGGCGCGCCACCTCGTCCGGACGTACAAAACGACCGGCCGGGGTGCGGCGCAGACCCTCGACCAGGATTTGATCTTTGCTGGGGAAAAAATCGAGCGCCTCGGTTTCTACCACGCCGGGGCTGATGGCGTTGCAGACAATGCCGGCCGGCGCCAGCTCCACAGCCAGGTAACGCACCGCGGCCTCGATTGCGGCCTTCGAGATGCCGACCATGGCATATTCAGGCAGCACGCGCGTGGCGCCGATGCTGGTAATGCCAATAATGCGTCCCCAGCCCCTGGCCTGCATGAACGGCGCCACGGCCCGCGCACCAAAGAGCAGCGAGCGCGC
>CAZEPA010000449.1:2017-4031 GCA_964513955.1 uncultured Anaerolineae bacterium
CGGGCCAGTTCCAGAGCAATCGCGCGGCCGATGCCGCGACCGCTGCCGGTGACGATGGCGGTCTTCCCGGCCAGAGCTTCGCCAACGACCATCGGCGTCAGCGCCCCACCAGCGCGCGGAAGAAGAAGACCAGATTGGCCGGCCGTTCAGCCAGGCGGCGCATGAAATAGCCATACCAGGCGGTGCCGTAGGGCACGTAGACGCGCATCTTGTAGCCTTCTTTGACCAAAGCCAGCTGCAGATCGCGGCGGATGCCATAGAGCATCTGAAACTCGAAGCGGTCCTTGCCAATGTTCTGGTGATGGGCGTAGGCCTTGGCGTAGTTGATGATCTGATCGTCATGCGAAGCCACGGCCAGATGCAAATCGGCGGCATGCGCCGGGCTGGCGTCAAGCATCTGCTTGATAAGCGCGGTCATGTTTTGATCCACCTCGGGCTTGGTGGGGAAAGCCACGGTCGCCGGTTCGTCGTACGCGCCTTTGCACAGGCGCAGGTCCGCCACGCCTTCATCAATCAGCGCGGCGACGTCCTGTTGGCTGCGATAGAGGTAAGCCTGGATGACCACACCCGCGCACGGATGAAGGTTACGTAGGCGGCGGTAGAGGTCGAGCGTGCGGCTGGTGACGGCCGAGTCTTCCATATCAATGCGCACAAAGCTGCCGATCTGCGCGGCTTTGTCCACAATACGGCGCACGTTGTTGAAGCAAAAATCATCGCCGACATGCAACCCCATCGCCGTCAACTTGACAGAGACCCCGGCTGCCAGGCCGTTGGCCTGAATGGCGTCGAGCAGACGCAGGTATTCATCGGCATTGTTGCGGGCCTCCGTTTCGCTGGAGACATATTCCCCCAGGTAATCCACCGTTGCGGTGATTCCCTGGCTGTTGAGCTGGCGAATGGCTTCGACAGCCTCCTGGCGTTTCTCGCCAGCCACAAAACGTCGCGCGGCTTTGCGTGACAGCGGAAAAGCCACGATCAGTCCCTGAGCCTGTTTGCTGTGCGACAAGGCCAGGAGAACCGTACGCATCACACCCATAAATGTCCATCCCCCTTTGGATTGACCAACGATGCCTATCGTTCAAATTGAGGATCCGGTTCGCTAAATGTGATTCTCAGGCCGGATCCTTCTCAATGAGAAACAGAAACTCGCGGTTTTCTTGTTCTGCATCTCGCAACCATTCATTCGTCCACTTCATTGCGGCCATGACGTTTTTTTTGTAATCAAGCTCCACGACTTCAATAACCCGCCCATGACGACGCATAACGTCGCACAGTTCATTGGCAGTTGCCCTTCCGCCTGAGCTGTACGACAAGACAATCCAACGAGAGTTGGTCGTTTTGATAAGCTGTTCAATGGCAGCTACCGCAACAAAAATACCTTCGTGATCTTTGCGAAAGTCCTCGAATACAGATGCAGCCGCTGTATCAGAGGTGTCTGCCCGACGCCGGGCCTTGCCAAAAAGCTCTGGTTTGTCGAAAAGGCAAATGCTTGTCCAAACATGGTAATAGGAGGCGTAACGAACTCGCGAGGGCGGCATTTTGTCGTTGTTTGACCCATACGGGGGGTCGAAGTAGGCGACATCGGCAGAGATGAGCGGCACAAGGTTCATCACATCCGCTCTATACACCTCGTGTTCCTGATCTGCCACGAAAACCTTTGGCACCCGAAGCGTTAGATCATTGTACGAACGAGGCGCCCAATCCTTCAAGTAAGATACGAAATGACCGAGGCTGCTATCTACCTGGTCAAGCGCCAGGATCAGGCTGGTCAGTGCAACGGCCTTCTCCACCTTTTCAAGATGGAGAGCATCAATTTCTTGTCGGATGCCGTCTAGCTTACGAGTATTGTGTATCTGCCAGGGCTTTTTGAGACCATCGGACTGGATAGCACATCCTTCATTGGGTTGGCCGCCATAAAACTCCGTAAACCATCCGTCCATAGGCGCAACCGCATTGAGGTGGTCAATCAACGCCTGGTATTCCTCTGGGCGTTTGTTGTTCAGCAGGTAGCAAG
>CAZEPA010000450.1:0-4029 GCA_964513955.1 uncultured Anaerolineae bacterium
GGCAGGTCAGTAAGTGTTTAGCGAGATGAAGAGGACGCAGATTAACGCAGGCTGCGCACGCAGATTTAGCTGTGTTGTTGGATAGCAGATGCGACCACTGCGATGTGTGTTGCCGCCGGCGCTGCGGTCTTGTTTTGGTCCAATCTGCGTTAATCTGCGTTTATCTGCGTCCTACGCCACAACCTCTGCTTTATCGGATGTGAGCGTGTACAGGCATAAACAGGACGCAGATCAACGCTGGCTGCGCACGCAGATTTGGCGGTATTCCTGAGCAGTAGAGGCAGCCTCCCTGGGGCGCCTGCGGCAACAGTGCTGCGTTGCGGTCCTGCTTAGGCCTAATCTGCGTTAATCTGCGTGCATCTGCGTCCTAATCAAGAACCTCGTGCACGGTTACGCAAGTTACGATCCCTGCAGCTTGCGCTCCAGCCGCTCACGCCGATGCTGCAAGCCGGCCAATGCTTCCCGCCGCGTGGCCGTACGCGGCCAGGCGGCTACCTCATGCTCGGCCCAGCGCGTCCACATCAGCGCGGTCGCGCAATCGCTGCCATGCCACTCATGATACTTCGCCAGTTCCACAAACGGCTCCAGGTCTTTGACGCTGCTGCCGCGCTTGACGTGCGTGATCCAATCTTGCCACGTTTGCGCCGCCTCTGGCATGCGGCCCAATCGTTTGAGCAGCTGACCGAGCCGGCTGAAGGTTTGCAGCCGCGCGTCGTCCGGCAGCGGGTGCGACAGCGCGTCGCGGTACGCGCGCTCAGCCTCCGCGGCGCGGCCGGCCTGGTCGTATGTCCACCCCAGGGCCGCCATGTCCAGCGCGTGGATCGTCTCTCCAGCCCACGGATCGGCCAGCAGGCGGGTCAGCGTAGAGGCCAGCGTGACCATGGAGAGGATGTCTTCCAGGTTGTGGTAGAAGACGCCCACCAGGTCCTGCGCGTTGCCCGTCTGCAGATACTGAAAGTAGAGCGACGGGATCAACCAGCCGGGTACGTCGGCCTGGTCGCGGCGCAGGCCAAGCACCTGCGTCTCCAGGCTGCTGAGCGCGCACGACGGCAGACGCTGACGCCACACGCGGCGCGCAGGATGGAGCAGATCGAGGTGCGGTGCGGCCGTCAGTCGGGGAGTCTGGCGGTGCATGATGAAGCGATTGGTCAACAACGGCAAATCGAAGGCGCGGCCGTTGAAAGAAACAAGGCTGGTGGAGGCATCGAGCACGTCGGCCAGCGCGTGCAGCACCGCGCGTTCCTCGCGCTCACTGCGCATGAAAAACTGGCGCACGATGAAAGAGGGCGCCGGGCCGCTGGCATCCCCGTTGTGAGCCGCCGCGGCCGGCGATTCGAACGCGCCAACGCCGATCATGAAGGCATAGGCGCCTGCGCCGCCGCTTAGCCCGCTCGTTTCTGTGTCCAGGAACGCGGCGCGCGCGAAATCGAAGTTTTCCAGGTTCGCTTCGGGATAGAGCGCCGCCAGCGTCTCCACCGGTTGACCGAGACAGGCGGCCAACGGGTAGCGACTGCGCAGCGTTTCGCCGGGGTAGACCACCTCACGCACAAAGCACGACCCGTGCGGCGTTTCCACCACACGCCCGGGCACCAGGATCTCCACGCCGTGGTCAGACGCCGCCGCACGCGTCTCGATGCGCGGTGTGAGATGAGACGCGCCGCGGCTGATGCCTAGTTTGTCGCTGAGACGATCCAACTGCGCCTGCAGGTCTGCGTTCATTCGTCGTTAGCTGCCAGGGAAGATCAATGTGAGCGCCACCAGGGACGCGTTGTACAGCGTGTGCAGGGCGATCGCCATGGTCAGGTTGCCGCGCTGACGGATGATACCCAAGACGAGGCCGAGCAGAAAGACTTCGAAGACGGCCGGGCTGAGTCCATACTGGACATGGATGACGGCAAAGAGGAAGGAGGTGAAGAGCAGCCCGAAGCGCGGCTGCAGCGCGCCGCGAAAGACCAATTCCTCGCCCAGGCCAGCCGAAAGCCCGATGGTGAGGGCACCCAGGGGGGAGATCAAGCCGCCAAAGAGCGCGTTAGAGACCTTGCCGATACGCTCGAAGCTGACCGGGTCGAAGTTTGCCCAGGCCCAGGCGATGCCTTGGTCGAGCAGGACGAAGACCACGGTCAAGCCAATCACCAGGCCCCACTGGCGGGCGCTCGGCATGTGTAGTCCCAGGCGGTCGGTCACCTCATCCGTGGAACGACGCAGCCAAAGGCCAACGCCGAACAGCCCCATGATGATGAAAGCCGCGCCCTGCTGCCACAGCTCGGATATGCCTAACACGCTGCCCATGTTGGCGATGGAATCGAGATTGCCCCCCAGCATGGCTAACTGGATAGGCACCGAGCCTAGCAGGTAGACCGCAAAGGCAAGGGCGGTCGCGTGCACGGGGGATGTAGGGTCGAGGGGCAGCAGGCGCGCCAGGCCGCGGCGCACGGCCGGGATCAACGGGAGGAAGGCAAGCGCGCCGGTCGCTGTCATCCACAGGCTTACCTCGGCCCACCGGGGTTGGAACGGCAGATCGTTGAGCGGGTTGTTCGGCTGATTAGCCAGCAGGGCGGGAATGACCAAGAAGAAAACGCCCAAGACGATCAGGGCCATGTTGAACAGTGCAAGCAGGATGGTCGTGACGACGCGCCAACTGCTGGCGCGCACGGCCAGGTTGGCGGCCAACAGAAGCGCGATGAAAGGAACAAACTGTAGAAAAACCATACGATGTCAGAACCTCCAGTTCTGGCGGAGAAAGCTTTAGAGTTTCTCTAGCGCCCGCACCACGTTGCTTGGCAGACGCCCTTGCGTGACATAACGTAGAAAGGCCAACACGCGGTGGCTGGCGACGCCGGCCGCGGCTGCGCGACCCAGCGCGGTCTGCGTGATGCGATAGCGGAAATCGGGCTGGCTGGCTTCCCACTGCGTGAAGCGCGCCACCCGAAAGCGATCGAATGCCGGCGCGCTGTGCGGCACGGAGACGCTGAAATCGGCTTCCACGCGAATCGGCGCAGGCGGCGGCGGCGCCTGGGTCAGCGGTTGTTGGTGAATCCAGGCTGCGCCCTGGGTTGTGATGCGCAGGCTGTCCACTGACTGATGCGCGCCGGCGCGCTGGCCGACGTCCACGGCGCCGAGCCAATGCAGCGGGCCGCTAATCAGGAAACGCAACAGCGCGCCTTCCACGTCGTCCCAGTGTTCGAATCCAAGCAGGTAGCCCGGCTCATCCGCGCGACGAATATACCAGGTGGTGTAGATGCCATCGCTGCGTTGAAAATCGGGGTCATGGCGCTGGAGGGCAGCCGCCAAATCCTCGACTCGGTGCCATTCGCCAGGGCGCACAGCCGCCAGGTTAGCGAGCAGACGCCGCCGCGTGGCAGCCGGATCGTTGCGCCAACCGCTGCCCTCACACCGGAGCTCAGGCACGCGGCGCAGGTCGTCCCATTCGGTAGATTGCAGCCACGCCTGCCAAAGGGCATACGCCTGGTCGGGCGCAGGCAATTGCAGCCAGCTACGCACGGGGGCGGCCAGCAGGCGTAGGCGGCTTCCAACCGTACGCCACCACCCCAGCTCGCTTCCCAAGGCGAGCAGGAAGCTGAACCGATCGCTGCCCGCGCCGCTCTCGGCGCCGGCGAGCGCCGCGTCAGGCACCGGCGTCAGCATCTGCTGATTGATGGCGGCCACGTCAGCGGCTTGCCAATGCCCGTCTGGCGACAGGATTACCTCGCTGTTTTGCACGAATGCCAGCAAGGCGCCGGCATCCAGCGCCAGCCGGTAGCTGCTGAGATGTATGATGCCCGGCGCGGGCGCAGCAGGCAGTTGAAGCTGCGCTGCGCTGGACACGGGCGCCGTGGGCAGCCACGGCAGCACATCGCTTGGCACAAAGATGAAATCGCCCGTCTCGCCGCCCACCGTGGCAAAGGCGCGGCCAATCAAGCCTCGATACCAAAGCACTTCGGCCGCGTTGGCGGGCGCGATCCACGGTTGTTCACGCGCCAACCAGGATGGCCCACCCTGGCGCACATCGCCGGCCAGGCGCGCAAACGC
>CAZEPA010000451.1:0-4014 GCA_964513955.1 uncultured Anaerolineae bacterium
GATCATTACCTCTTTAACCTGACTTATCCGCACATGAGCAGCCTGCTGTGGCTGTACATCGGTTTGGCCGTGGCCGCCGCCCTGGTCGAGCGCGCGGCCGCGACTGCGACGGCCGTGGACAGATAGGCTTTGCTGCGGATCGCGGAGTAGCATCCAATGGCGCATCTTGCCAACCCAATCAACGTGTATCTTGAGATCGGGCAGAAACGAACGTTTGCCAGCGCGCTGGACTGGCCCGGTTGGAGTCGGGCCGGGCGCGACGAGACTGCGGCGCTGCAAGCCCTGTGCGACTATGGGCCGCGCTACGCCCGCGTTCTATACGGTGCGACCATGGATTTCCAACCCCCGGCAGAGATTTCGGAGTTCAAGGTGGTCGAGCGGCTGGCGGGCAACGCGACCACCGATTTCGGCGCGCCCAACATCGGCCCGTCAAGCGACCGCATGCCGCTTGCTGATGCCGACCTGCAGCGCTTCGTGGCGATCCTACATGCCTGCTGGCAGGCGTTCGATGGGGCGGTGCAGTCGGCTGTGGGTAAGGAACTGCGCAAAGGACCACGCGGCGGCGGTCGTGACCTTGAGACGATTGTTGAGCACGTGCTAGGCGCGGATGTCAGCTATCTCAGCCGGCTCGCCTGGAAGTATGAGCGCGACGAGGCGGCGAGCCTGAGCGTAGAACTCGACCGCACCCGGCAGGCGATCCTGGCCGCGCTGACCGCGGCGACGCGCGGGGAAATCCCAACCCACGGGCCGCGCGGCGGCGTCATTTGGACGCCGGCCACCTTCGTCCGTCGCGTGGCCTGGCATGTCCTCGATCATTTATGGGAGATCGAGGATCGCGCCGAACCGCCCGCACCCGTTCCCGGCAGTTGAAATCTTCCGGTCTCATGAACTGCGGGCGTAGTATTGTTACATATTGTTTCTAATTTATGGATTGGCATACCACAAATTTTGCTAAATTTATGGATTGAGCCTATCAAGGGATTTTGTGCTGTGACCGCTGCGGCTGTTTCTACAACCAGAGACGGCTGCAGAAGACATCGCCGCAGCGGCCAAGTTGACCCCCAACCGTGGCGGTTGGGGGTGCTGGCGTGCGCGTTGCCGTAAGTGTTACGGCGGCGGATGGCAGACTACGAGCGAGGCATCGTCAATGATCGTACGACTGATGCCGCCCGTGCCGTTGTTGTAGGTGCCGAACTGCAGGCGCAGCGTTTGGCCCGCGTACGGAGTCAGATCAAGGGATGTGGCCTCGCGCCAGGTTGGGTTGTTTGTCCGCTCGGTCATTAGCCAGATGAGACTGCCGTCGCTGCGGATGGCGAGGACGTAGAAGAAATCGGCGCTCAGCGGCGCGGACGGCCGATTGCTGGCGTCGCGGTTGAGAAACTGCTGAAGTTCTGCCTCATTGCGCGGCAGCATCTTCGGATCGGGCGGCGCCGCAGTCGCCTGACCGCTGGCGCCGTCGCCCCACACGCTGTAGCGCCAGAAGCGCACCTCTGACCTCCCCATCCCTGCCACGACCACGGCCTGTTCGACGGGCGAGTAGCTCGCCACATTAGCGCCGCCCTGCTCGATGCCCGTGCGCATGGCGCGGCCGCCGCTGTGCACGGGTGATGTCACGTAGGCGGCCAGCACCGGGTTGGCGCGGATGACCCACGCCTCGTTGGTCTCGAAGCCGCCGTTCACCAGCATGTTCGAGCAGCCGGATGGTGTGGGCGTCGCCGTAGGGGTCGGCGTGGGGCTGACGCCGGCCGGCGGCGTCGGGGTGGGCGTGGCATAGCCGAAATAGACGTAGAACGCACCATCGGGGCTGTTCAGCCACACGCCGTTGCTGCCGTCGGCCAGCAGCCCATCCACCGGCTGGTTGTCCCAGCTGTAGCCGCTGATCTTTTGCCATGTCTGGCCGTAGTTGAAACCTTCGTACAGCCCGGCCGCTGTGCCTACGTACAAGCGGCTCGGATCGTCCAGGCGGTTGATGATCTCGAGCAGGCCGAAGGTTTCGCGACCTGGCGCCCAAAGTACGTTCTCCAGGCCCGCGGTGAAACGCTGCCAGGTGTCGCCGCCGTTCAGGCTACGCCAGACGCCGTTCGGCTCCACGAAGTAGACGCGGCTGGGATTGGTGGGATCCACCCACACATCAGTGACGCCCCAGATCTCCTCGTACAACGGAGTCACCTGCTGCCACGTGGCGCCGCCATTGGTGCTGCGGGCGACCATGCCGCCGCCGCCTTCGCTAACCCCGCCGGCGTAGATCGTGGTCCAGCTCGGATCCACCGGCGCGATGTCAGACACGAAGTAGGCGCGCCAGAGGTCGGAGTCCTGGTGCTGCCAGGTGGCCCCCCCATCGCTGGTTAGATAAACGCCGTCGCAGCCAAAGGCGTAGACTTTGTTGACGTTGGTCGGATGGGCCACGACCGGCTGTAAGTTGAGTCCGGCCGGCGCTTCAGCCCACGTACGGCCGCCGTCTGTGCTCTTATACATCGGCTCATCCGGCCCGCCGGCCAGGCAGCGCGGCGTCAGCCCAGACCAGATCAGGCTGGAGTTAGCCGGGCTGTAGACGAATTTCGGCCGCGGCGCGGCGTTGTTGACCAGGGCCCAGTCGTCGTAGCCGATCTTGCGGTGCAGACCGGCGAAGCTGGTAGCGTAGCGGTCTTGCGTGCGATAGTCAGCGATCTGACGGATGGCGGGGTAGCCGTTGACGATCAGCTGGTACTGGTTGCTGGGCGGCGGCGGCGGGCCAGGCGGCAGACTGAGCGTACGCCAGGTGGCGCCGCCATCGTCGCTGCGTACCAACTGCGTGCTCCAATCCGTGGTGTCAGTCAGGTTGACGTAGAGCGCGGCGCCCTGCGGCCCCCAACCGACGGCCAGCGGAACCACCGACTGGTTGGCGCCGAAGTCGTGCACCAGCTGCCACTCCACGTCCTCAGGCGTCGGCGTGTTGGCGTTCAGGCTGCGCCAGAGCTTACCGGGGCTGCGGCTGCCCATGTACAACGCGTTGGCGCCGTTGTCGAAGGCCAGGCCAGTGTTCACGTAATAGCCCATCGTGGGCAGGGGCAGCCAGCGCCAGTTGCCCGCGTTGGTGCCGCGGTACAGGATTCCCCCGCCGTACTTGGTGGAGGTTGTCAGAAAAAGCGTGTTGGGATCATCCGGGTCAATGATGATGGGATTGGCCGCAGTCCAACCGCTGAGGTCGCCGCTGGCCGCGCGCCAAATCTGCCCGCCATCATCGCTCTTAATCACCATCACGCCGCCGCCGAAGTCGTGACCCCAGTTGGGCGCGGCCCAGAGCGTGGTCGGCCGGTTGTACTCCACCGAAAGCGCGTGGGTGCGCACGGTGTGCAGCATCTGCCACTGGCCATTGGCGTTGGTACGGAACAGCCCAGCAGCGGTGCCCAGATAGAGCGTACTGGGATTGGCATAGTCCATGCCCAGGCCAGCCCGGCCCACGGCGGGCGGCACGCCTTGCGGCGCCGACTGCCAGGTCTCACCGCGGTCGGTACTGACCAGCAGTAGTTGACTGTTGGTCAGGGCATACACGGGGCCTGGTTCGCCGGGCGCCACCACCAGCTCGCGCACGACGGCCGGGAAGACTACGCCTGTTGGGGTGGGTGTGGCGGTATGCAGCACGGTCGGCGTTGGCGTAGCGGTTGGAGGAACCGCCGGCACGTGGTTCTGAAACAGGGGCAGGTAACGCCGCCAGGACGTCCACGGCGGCGCCGGCTGGCTGCTGGGGGGAGGTGTCAGCGTGAACCAGGAATCTTGAGCAGGGGCGATGCGCCCCAGGCTCGCCGAAGCCACGCTCGTGAGTACGAGCAGGGCCAACAGCGCGCCGCCGATGAGCCACAGTGGTTTGGGTCTCATGCTATCCTCCTGCGCGACGGGAATCGCTGCATACAGTTTTCCAGCCAGGCGCTGGCAACCCGGCCACGGGTGCGACGACCTGCTCGGCGCCGAGGTCGTCTGTTGTCCCATTGTCATGACGCACGCTGTCCTCAGGCGATGTGCTTAGATGTGAAACCC
>CAZEPA010000452.1:0-4011 GCA_964513955.1 uncultured Anaerolineae bacterium
TCGCCTGCGTTTCGAGGACGAGGTGCGCCTGCCTTATCAGATCATGGTAGATCGGGCGCGCCTGGAGCCAGACTCCGATATTTACGCGTTCGCGGTGGATCACGTGGTGCCAGTGACGCCGCTGAGCCTTGACATGAGCTCACGCACGTCGCTCAGCCAATGGGCGGCACAGCTAGGGTCGTAGGATGCGCCGCGCATAGCGCTTTGCCCAGGCGCGCAGCGGGCGCATGCGCGTGGTCAGTTGAAGGCGCGCCGCGGCCGGCCGCGTTTGTCCCTGCGCCTGGCGTCCAGCCTCGAATGCCAGGCCGGCCACATCATCTGCGGCCTGCGCGCGTCCCAGCGCTCGCGCGGCGTCGGTGCAGCGCCGCCACTCCTGCGGGTCTTGCATCAACCAACGCTTGAGCGTGCGCACGACCTCAGTTGACGTCGGCGCCCACACCCCAGCGCCGTGATCCACCACGTGCTCGACATTGCCGGTTTCCTGGCCCTGAATCGCACTGTGTAGAATGATCGGCAGCCCCGCGGCCAGCGCCTCGCTGACGGACAGGCCCCCAGCCTTGGTCAGGACGATGTTCGAGGCGTGCATCAACGTAGGCACCTCACGTGTGAAGCCATAGATGTGCGTTGGGTTGCGCCAGGCAATGGCGCGCAGGTGCTCTTCAAGCTCCTCATTGCGGCCGGCCACCACGGCGAGCTGCGCCGGCAAGTCAGCCGCATCAATCGCGGCCGCCAGGTCCGCCATGTGACCGATGCCGGCGCCGCCGCTCATCAGCAGAATGACCGGCGGATCAATCTCCCAACCCAACTGGGCGCGCAATGTGCTGACCGGCGCGGCAGGTTGGCCAAAGCGCCGATCCACCGGGATGCCGGCGACCACCACATGCGCATCGTCCATGCCGCAGGTAATCGCCTTGCGCCGCACCACCTCCGACGGCGTCACACAAAATGCATCGTGCGGTGAAAACCAAACCGAGTGCACGGTGGATCCGAGATCGGTGATGACCGTGATGTGCGGCACCTTGCGGCCCAGGCGGGCGCTGGCCGCAGCCACCGCTTCGCTGTAGAGCATGTAAACCGAAACGACCACATCGGGCTGCCAACGCACCAGGAGCCGCGTCATGGTGCGCGTCAGCAGCAAGCGCGCAGACAGGCCAAACAGTGCAGCCGACAGCGGCGAATCGGTCGCCTCGTGCTGTAACTGGTAGAGAGTGGGCGTGGCTTGCACCTGGTTCAGATAGTTTTCCTCAGCCATGCGGAATGCAATGGGCGCATGGGGCTCGTGCAGCGGATTGACAATCGCAGTCACGACGCAATCGCCATACCGGGCGTGCAACGCGCCATCTAGCGCATTTGCGGCGCTGCGATGTCCTGCGCCTGCATCCGCCGTCAGAATGAGAACTCGAATCGGCTGCGAGTCTGTCATATGCACCTGCCAACGACCATCTACCATTCAGCGAGCAATGGGGCGACCTATCATGGTCGTGTTATCCCACGCGGTAGAAAATTTGTCAAGCCGCGGGGTAGAGAGTGGACATTGGAGACCAGAGCTTGGAGATCAGGAGTGAGCCGGCCGCGTGGACGGGCGTTGACCTGCACAGGCTGACGCGGGGTGAACTTGGCAGCAGGGTGCGCGTTGTGCTATCATTGCCTCATGATATGCAACTTGGCTAGATCACGATGATCGCGGGGATCGTGCTGGCGGCCGGGCGTTCCACGCGCATGGGTCGGTTCAAGCCGCTGCTGCCGTGGGACGAGCACACGGTGATTGAGCAGGTGGTGACGACGCTGCTTGGAACGTCTGTAGGCGAGGTGCTGGTGGTCACCGGGCATGAGCATGACGCGTTGACGGCTGTGCTGCAGCCCTACCCGCTGCGCATCGTCTTCAATCCCGATTACGCGGCCGGCGACATGATCTCATCCATCCAGGCCGGGTTGCGCGGTCTGGGGCCAACCGCCGAGGCGGCGCTGATTGCGGTGGGCGACCAGCCGCGCATGCAGGCGTCCACGATTGAAACGGTTGTGGCGGCCTGGCGTCAGGGTGCAGCGGCGCGCATCATTATTCCCAGCTACCAGATGCGCCGCGGACATCCCATTTGCCTGCCACGATCAGTATGGCCAGCCGTTTTGTCCTTGAGCTGGCAAGAGAGCTTGCGCTCGCTGTGGCAGTCGCTGGCTGGACAGATCGAGCATGTGACAGTGAACAGCCCCACCATTTTGAGCGACATGGACACCCCGGGCGATTATCAACGAGAGGTCAGCGCGAGGGAGACCGATGGACACGATTTATCACAAACTGAGCCACTTGCTTGACCAGGGTGAAACGGTGGCCCTTGCCACCATCACCGAAGTGCGCGGTTCCGTGCCGCGCGAGGTGGGCGCCAAGATGATCATTCATCCGCTCGGCCAACACCTCGGCACCATTGGCGGCGGCTGCGGCGAGGCGGATGTCATCCGCGCCGCGCTGGACGTCATCCAGACGGGGGAACCGCAGAATGTACGCGTAGACCTGACCGAAGACATTTCCATGCAGAGCCTGGGCGTCTGCGGCGGCATCATGAACGTCTATATCGAGCGTTGGGGCCAATGACCGATCCGATCCTGTCCGCGCTGCTTGCATCGCTCAACGACAAGCGCGGCGTCGCGCTCGTCACCGTCATTGCCGCGGCTGGGCCGTATCAGGCCAGTCAGGGGCGGCGGGCGCTGGTCTGGCGGGATCAGCCTCCCCTGGGCGACTTGGGCCTGGGAGAGCTGGACGCGCGCATCCTGGCAGACGCGGTCGCGACGCTGAGCGGAAAGCAGCACCGCACCCTGGACTACAGCCAGGAGTTGGGCGCGACGCTGCGTGTCTTCGTGGAGGTGCAGCGCCGACCGCCGCACCTGGCGATCGTCGGCGCGGGGCACATTGCCGTGCCGCTGGCAAGCCTGGGCAGTTTGTGCGGCTTCACCGTCACCGTCCTGGACGACCGGCCGCAATTTGCCAACCGCCAGCGTTTTGCACAGGCGGATCAGGTGCTGGCCGCACCGCTGCGCGAGACGGTGCGCGCGATGGTGGCTGACGATCGTCTGGACAAGGATTCCTACATCGTCCTCGTCACACGCGGCCATCAGTACGACATTGACTGCCTGCTCGAAGTGCTGGACGCACCGCTGGCGTACATCGGCATGATTGGGTCGCAGCGGAGGGTGGATGCGGTTTTCCAGCTCCTCAGCCGCGAGCAGGGCATCCCGTCAGAGCAATTTGATCGCATCTATGCGCCCATTGGTCTGGACATCGGCGCACGTACGCCGGCAGAAATTGCCGTCTGCATCATGGCCGAGATCATCAACGTGCTGCGCGGCGGCCCGGCGCGTTCGCTGTCCGATGGTCGGCGCGCGCGCGACGAGCAGCGCCGCGTGCGGCGCCCCTTAGAATAACTGGGCTTCGCACCTCTCACACGAAAGGAACACAACGACGTGACGAACGCACGCAACCAGCCTATCTTGACCGGCATGAAGGTCATTGATGCAACACAGGCGCTGGCCGGCCCCATCTGCACCATGTACCTGGGGGACATGGGCGCGGAAGTGATCAAGATCGAGGAATTGGGCAAAGGCGACATGACGCGCGGTTGGGCGCCGCCCTATGTCGGCGATGAGAGCGCCTATTTCCTGAGTACGAACCGCAACAAGCGCGGCATTGCACTCAAGCTCGACACCGAGGAAGGCAGCGAAATCCTGCGCAAACTGGTGTACGGCGCGGACATCTTTCTTAACAACTTCCCACGCCTTGACTCATTGACCAAACGCCGGCTGGATCCAGAGACCTGCCTTGAGGTCAACCCGCGGCTCATCCATGTTTCATTGACAGGTTTTGGCCGCACCGGCCCCTATGCAGAGCGCACCGGTTACGATATTATCGTGCAGGGAATGTGCGGAATTATGTCCATTACTGGCGAGCCAGAGGGCGCGCCAGTGCGCTACGGCGTCCCTATCGCTGACCTGACCGGCGGCATTTACGCGTTCACGGGAATC
>CAZEPA010000453.1:0-1936 GCA_964513955.1 uncultured Anaerolineae bacterium
GCAGACCTGCCCGCCGGCGACCGCCGCGGCGCGCCATTTGGGCAAGAGGCGTCAGACCTCAGCCAGCCAGGCGCTGGCCTGGTAGGCGGCGCCGGCGCTGGTTTCGAGTCAGCGAAAAAGGCGCTGGATGCGGCGGCCAACCTGGGCACAGGCGAAAGCCCTGCCTTCAAGTCGGAAGCCGCCGAAGGAATCACGGGCGACTTATCTGGCGCCGAGACCCCAG
Source organism: uncultured Anaerolineae bacterium (assembly GCA_964513955.1). Classification (GTDB taxonomy): domain Bacteria; phylum Chloroflexota; class Anaerolineae; order SSC4; family Amarolineaceae; genus Amarolinea. The sequence continues at coordinate 224 of CAZEPA010000453.1, forward strand.
GCGTTGAGTTTGGTCACGCGACGCCGGCCGGCGGCCTCGCGGGATTGGGCGCCGGTCTGGCGGCGGGCGGGATTGCGTTCGGCGCCTCCGGTCAAAAACCTGGCGTGACGGCCTGCCCGCAGGACCTCTCCAAAGTGCATGGCGTCGGCCAATCCTATGAAGGCAAGCTCTACGCCGCGGGCATCGGCAGTTTCTGGGAGCTGGCCCATGCAGACGACGAAGAGCTGCGCCGCATCTTTGGCATCAAGGGCTTTCAGAAAGTAGACCTGGCTGCGATCAAGGCCGATGCGCTGCGTCTGGCCGAAGCCACAAATTCGGTCGGTCGTGGGTGGGACGGCTCACAACCGGACGATTTCGAGACGATGGAGGGCATCGGCCCCGTTTTCGAAGGTCAGCTATACGATGCTGGCATCTGCACCAACCGCGCCCTGGCCGATGCGACTGAGAAGCAGTTGGCGCAGATCTGCCCAACGCCCGCATGGCGTCGCCCGAACTATGCCGACTGGATTCGCCAGGCCAAGGCCAGACTAGGGGAGGTATAAGCCATGTTCCGCCAACGTGGATGGTTCTGGACACCGCTCTTCGATCGTTGGCAAGTGCTGGCTGCTCTGCTGCTGGCTGTCCTGTTCATCGCGCTGGTGATACGCGTCAACCCGACGCCTGCGCCCGTCTTCACATCACCCACCGCCAACGCGCAGTTGGCGGCCGATGCGCTGGGCGATGCCGCGGGTACAGCCCGCGCCAGTCAGAACATTCGCCTCTTCGATGCCGACAACGCCATCGGCAGCGCGCAGGCTGACCCTCAGGGCAACTGGCGCCTGCCGCTGCCGGCGCTGATTCCCGGTCAACATACGCTGTTTGCGCGGGTCGTGGACAGCGGCGGCAACGTGCTGGCAAGCTCACAACCGCTGAACATCACCGTGCTGCCCGTAACCGCGGCCACGCCCACGCCGGCCGTCGTGGTGCCCACCATCACCTCGCCTGCGCCCGGCGCGCAGTTGACGGCTGGCAGCCTGGGCGACCTGGCCGGAACCGGCCGGCTAGGCGACGCCCTGCACATCTTTGATGGCAACACCGATCTTGGTACGGTGACCATCAGCCCAGACGGAACCTGGCGTTTCCCCTTCCCGGCCCTGGGCAGCGGCAGCCATGTCATCACGGCGCGCGCCGTGGCCGCCAACGGCAACCTGTTGGCTGCCTCCGTGCCGCTTAACATCACGATCGTAGATGCCGCGACAGCGACGCCGACTGTCGTGATCCCCACGATTACCTCGCCTGCGCCCGGCGCGCAGTTGACGGCGGGCAGCCTGGGCGACCTCGCGGGAACCGGCCGGCCGGGGGACACCCTGCGCATTTTTGATGGCAACACCGATCTCGGCGCGGCAACCATTGGCCCAGATGGGGCCTGGCGCTTCCCGTTCCCGGCCCTGGGCAGCGGGAGCCACGCCATGACCGCCCACCTCGTGGACGCCAGCGGCAGTACGGTGGCGACCTCGCAGCCGCTCAACATCACGATCGTGGACGCCGCTTCGCCCACGGGCAGCGCGCCAGGAACCACGCCTGGCGCGGGCGGTACACCTGGTGCAACACCCGGCGCGGGCGGTACGCCAGGCACGACGCCCGGTACTACGCCGGGGATCACGCCGAGCGCAACACCCGGCGCAGGCGGCACGCCTGGCGCAACACCAGGCGCAGGCGGAACGCCAGGAACGA
>CAZEPA010000453.1:2036-4002 GCA_964513955.1 uncultured Anaerolineae bacterium
GGCGCAGGCGGCACGCCTGGCGCAACACCAGGCGCAGGCGGAACGCCAGGAACGACGCCCGGCTCCGGGGGCGCCCCAGGGGCAACACCAGGCACAACGTCAACGCCGGCGGGTACGCCGAGCGGCGGCCGCGTCAAAACACCGGTTTTGACCAGTCCCCTGGTCTCGCCGCTGCACACCAGCCGGCCACTTTTCGCGGGTACGGCGGAACCAGGCGTCAAGGTGCGCCTTTATGATGGCGACAAGCTTCTGGGTGAAGTCACGGCCGATGCTGCGGGCAACTGGAGCTTTGTGCCGCCTGCGGCCCTGGCGGTCGGCGATCATGTCTTGCGCTTGGCGGCGGTGGATGCCGATGGCAGTGAGGTCTTTGCCGATCCGCTGCCCTTCACGATTGCGGCCGATGCGCAGCCAGCCGCACCGCCCACCATCAACCTGCCGCCAGGCGGCCAGCTCCCGGCCGGCGAACGCCTGACCGGCACGGCGCCACCCAACAGCACCCTGACCATCTTTGCCGGGGACAAGGCGCTGGGCACAGCGCAGGTCGGCCCAGATGGCGCCTGGCAGTTCATCGTACCGGCCGACCTGGCGCCTGGAGATTACGCCTTCAAGGCGGTCGCCAACGATGCGAGCGGCAACCTGCTAGGCGAGTCGCTGCCGGTGCGCATCAAGATTTTGCCGCCGGTTGGTTTGCCGACGACTGGAGGCGATCTCAGCGGGGAGTAGTTGGGAGAGTGGAGATCGGAGATCGGAGATCGGAGATCGGAGATCGGAGATTGGAGACCGGAGACCGGAGACCGGAGACCGGAGATCGCATTGGCAGCGTGTCTCTGTGTGAGTTAGCGTGAATCTGCGTCCGCCGGGTTGGGCCTGGCTGGACGCAGATTCGCGCTGGCTGCGTTCGCAGCCGCCGAATGAATTCGGGCCGAAAGGGCGTTCCGCCACAAGGACTTCGACGAGCTCAGTCGAGCCGCCAGCCTGCGCGGGCCTCGCGTCCACGCTTGCCCTGAGCGAAGTCGAAGGGCAGGCGGACGCCCGGCGGCACGCCCATCAGGCGCGATTTCAATCGCTGAACCTTTTCAGATCAAACGCGCACCGAATGGCGCAGGAACTCCTTGGCCACATGCACCGGCACGGCCGCGCCCACATCCGGCCCAGTCATCAGCGTGTTGATGCCCACCAGGCGCCCGATTTTGTCCACGAGAGGGCCGCCAGAGTTGCCGGGGCGTAAGTGCAGGCTGACCATCACCAAGTCGCGTGAGCTGCGCGGCATCTCCGGCCATTGTGAACCGACGCCGATAACCACGCCCGTGGTGACGACATTGCGCACGCCCCAGGGATGACCCAGGGCAAACACCAGTTCACCCGGCTGCAGACCACGCGAATCGCCCAGTTCAACCACCGGCAGGCCGTTGGCCTCGATGCCCAGCACGGCCAGATCGTTGTCAGGGTCACTCGCCACCAGGCGGGCTGGCAGCTTGCGGCCATCGGGCAGCGTGACGTTGAGCGAGCGGCGTTGAACGACGTGATTGTTGGTCAAGATCAGACCGTCCGCGCGCCAGATCACCCCTGAGCCGGCCCCGCGCATCCCCCCGTTGGTAATCTGCACCAGGCTGCGCTGTGTGCCGCCGACTAAGTCAGCGACCTCATCGTTCAACTGCAAAAGTATGTTTGACATGCGTGTTCCTCACACCTCTCCAGGATTACGCGCTGCGCTCGCCAATGACCACGTTGACGGTCTGCACCTGGCCGCCGCGCACGATGCGGGCCGCCACCGCGCGGCCGACGCGGTCGCCGCTCAACAGCGCCATCAGATCGTCGAGATGGCGCACGGGCTGCTCATCCAGGCTGATGATGGTGTCGCCCATGAAGAGGCCGGCCTTGTCGGCCGGGCCGCCGGCTTCCACCGAGCCCAGGAGCAGGCCGGTTTCCTGGTTCGCACTTACGGCGGGGCGGTCCGCAAGGACAT
>CAZEPA010000454.1:0-3992 GCA_964513955.1 uncultured Anaerolineae bacterium
GCGCTTGGACTGATGATCTCGACCATCGCCCATACGCAGCAAGAAGCGATGATGTCCACCTACTTTTTCTTCTTGCCCTCCATTTTCCTGGCTGGTTACATCTTCCCGCTCGAGGCGATGCCCGCGCCGCTGCAGTTCGTCAGCCAGTTTGTGCCGCTGCGCTACCTACTGACGATTATCCGCGCCGTTGTCCTGAAAGGGGTGGGGTTGGAGATGATCTGGCGCGAGGTCGTCATTCTGGGCCTGTTCAGCGTGGTCATCCTGGCCGTCGCTACAGCCCGTTTTCGGAAACGCTTGGAGTAGCACCGAGGCGCTATGCCAACGACTGCCGCCGTGACGACGCCCCTGATCGTGACCGAACATCTGAGCCGCCGCTTTGGAACCGTGGATGCGGTGATGGATCTTGATTTGGCTATTGCCCGCGGCGCGGTGTTTGGCCTGGTAGGCCCAGACGGCGCTGGCAAGACGACCACGCTGCGCCTTTTAGCCACGATCTTGGCGCCTACGGCGGGGCGGGCGACGGTGGATGGGCATGATACGGTGACGGCCGCGCAGGCGATCAAGCGGCGCGTGGGCTACATGGCGCAGGAGTTTCGTCTGTACGGCGACCTGAGTGTGCAGGAGAACCTCGATTTCTTCGCAGATATGTGTGCGGTGCACGGCCCCGTGCGCCAGGAGCGCATGGCGCGGCTGCTGCACTTTGCGCGCTTGACTGAGTTCACACGGCGTCGCGCCAGCCAGCTCTCTGGCGGCATGAAGAAGAAGCTGGCCTTGGCTTGCTCGCTCATCCACCAGCCTGACATTCTCCTGCTCGATGAACCCACGACCGGGGTGGACCCCGTGGCGCGGCGCGAGTTTTGGGACATTTTGTCTGACCTGCATCTGCAAGGCGTGACGATGGTGGTCAGCACGCCGTACATGGATGAAGCCGAGCGCTGCTCATCCATTGCGCTGCTGCACGGCGGACGCCTGGTGGTGAGCGGCACCCCAGCCGAGATCAAGGGCCTGATCCAGGGAGAAATCATCGAAGTGTGCCCCGTCGGCAACGGCCCAGGGGTCAATGTGATGCGCAAAGCGCAAGGGGTGGTGCGTGATCTGCCTGGCGTGCTGGAGGTGCAAACCTACGGCAACCTGCTGCATTTGGTGGTGGACGACGCCGCGCGCCGTCTGCCCGCGGTAGATGCGGCGCTGCGCGCGGCTGGCATCGAGCCGAACGGCCTGCGGCCCACGGTCGCGCGCATGGAGGAAGCCTTCATCTGGTTGATCCGGCGGCAGGGAGAGGGGATTGAGGATTGAAGATTGAAGATTTCGGAACTGGAGATTGAAGATTGGCGGCGCATGGCACGAGGCGTTCAGAATTCAGCCGTGGTGACGAGCCTATGAGCACAAGCGCGGTGAAGGTGGACGAGTTGAGTAAGCGGTTTGGCGATTTCGTGGCCGTAGATGCGATTTCGTTCGAAGTGCCGCGGGGACAGATCTTTGGCTTCTTGGGGCCGAATGGCGCGGGCAAGACGACGACCATCCGGATGCTGCTGGGCCTTCTGCGTCCTACTACCGGCCGTGCGACCGTGCTGGGGTTGGACAGCGAACACGAGGCCGAAGCCATTCGCCAGCGCATTGGCTATATGAGCCAGAAATTCAGCCTGTATGACGACCTGACCGTGGGGGAGAATCTCGACTTTTACGGCGGCGTCTACGGCGTACGCGGGGCGCGCCTGCGCCAGCGCAAAGCGGCTATTTTGGAGATGGCCGGCCTGACCGGGCGCGAACGCACGATTACGCGCAACCTCTCCGGCGGCTGGAAGCAGCGCCTGGCGCTGGGTGCAGCGCTGCTGCATGAGCCGGAGATGCTGTTCCTGGATGAGCCAACAGCCGGGGTTGATCCGCTCTCGCGCCGTGCGTTCTGGGACTTGTTGTATGATCTGGCCGCCGGCGGCGCGACCATGCTGGTGACAACGCACTACATGGATGAGGCCGAGCACTGCCAGTCGTTAGCCTTCATTCAACGAGGTCGCCTCGTCGCCAGCGGCTCGCCGCAGGAGATCAAAGAGACGCAGATGCACGGCCAGGTGTTGGAGGTGACGTGCGATCAGCCGGAGGCGGCCGTGCTCGCGCTGCGCAGTCGAAGCGCCAGTCTATTCGATGAGGTGGCGCTTTACGGCGCGCTGGTTCATGTCATCAGCGCGAACGCGGCCGCGCAGCAAGACACGGTGACGCAAATGCTAGCCGCGGCCGGGGTGCAGGTGATGGCGATCACCGCGATCACCCCGTCCCTGGAAGATGTCTTCATTGCCAGCGCGCGGCGCGAGGGGTAAGAGATGAAAGGTGTCTCATGAAGGGTCGCTGGCTGCGCCCACTCTTGGGCTTTATTTTCCTGCTGCTGATCGGCAGCGGCGTCTGGTTCGCCTGGCAGCAGCGCGCGATAATCCAACCGGCGTTGGTCCGGCTCGGTCTACTTTCCGCCGCACCAGGGTCAAACACGCTGACGGCATCTGGCTTCATCGAGGCGCCGACTCTGGACGTGGCGAGTGAAGTAAGCGGCCGCATCACGGCCGTGCTGGTCAACGCCGGCGACACAACGGCGACCGGGCAAGCGTTGGTCGAGGTTGATACGACGATCCTGGAAGCGCAGATGGCCGAAGCCGATGCTGCGGTGGCCCTGGCCGAAGCGCAGTTGACGCGCGTCAACGCCGGCGCGCGCGCCCAGGACATCCGCGTGGCTGCCGTGGCGGTCACCGCGGCCGAGGCGCAGCGCGATGGCGCGCAGCAGGCCTGGCAGGATGCCCAGGCGCTGCAGGCCAACCCGCAGGAGCTTGATCTGCAAATCGCCAGCGCGCGCGCCCAGGTTGCCGCGGCTGAGAAGCGCCTCCTGCAGGCAACTGCGCTGAAGGACGCGGCTGAACTGCTGGTCGCCGTGCGCGCACGACAGGCCGCGACGGCGGCTGATTCACCGTACGTGGGGGAGGAGATCAAACGTCAGCTCAACGTGGGTTGGGATTTGGCGGCGGCCGATGTCTGGAGCGCCTGGGCCAACCTGAACCGGGCCGCGGCCGCGCGCGCCGCGGCGCAGCAGGCCTTGACCAACCTGTTGGCTGCGCGCGCGAATCCGCAGCTCGCGGCTATCCAAACTGCGCAGGCTGAGGCAAGTTATCGTCAGGCTGAAGCGGCCGTCGCCGTGGCGCAGGCGGCCCTGGCGCAGACGCAGGCCGGCGCCTCGTCCACGCAGCGCGACATCGCCCAACGCGGCGTGGCGCAAGCCCGCGCCGCGCGTGACGCGCTCTCCGTGGTGCGCGCCAGGTATACGCTGCGCGCGCCGGCTGCCGGGCAGGTGCTGCAGTTGACCGCGCATGTCGGTGAAACGGCTGTGCCCGGCGTGACGTTGTTGAGCCTCGGCAGCCTCGATACGGTTGACCTGGTCGTCTACGTGCCCGAACCCGCGATGGGCGCGGTTCACCTGGGCGAAACCACAACCGTATGGACCGATGCCTTCCCGCAGACCCCGTTTCGCGGCGAAATCGCGTGGATTGCAGATCAGGCCGAATTCACGCCCAAGAATGTGCAGACGCAAAACGAACGTACGCAGACCGTCTATGCGGTGCGCTTGCGCATTGCCAACCCAGACCATGCCTTGAAGCCGGGCATGGGCGCGGAGGTGGTGTTTGGCGCCAGCGACGGCGTTGGCGCGCGGGCTGGTCAGTCGCCTGCCGGCGATGACGCCAGGCGTACCGCCGGCGTGCAAGGCTCAGGCGCCATCGAAGCCGATGTGTTGGCGCTGTCCAGCGAGATGGGCGGCCGCATCGTGGCGATCCACAGCGCCGAGGGCATGACGGTCACACAGGGCGCGGCGCTGATTGAGTTGGATCGCACGCTGCTGCTGGCGCAAGAAAATCAGGCCGCGGCCGGCCTCGCCACCGCGCAAGCCAACCTGGCAAATGCGGCCGCGCCGCCGCGCGGCGAGGCTATTGCCCTGGCCCGGGCCGATCTAACGCAGG
>CAZEPA010000455.1:0-3991 GCA_964513955.1 uncultured Anaerolineae bacterium
GTGCACTGATAGGAGAGCATCGAATCATCGCCCATCGGCACGCCCATGAAGTAGTTGCAGCCCGCAGCGGTCAGCATGACGGCCAGATTCTCAATGGCATTTTGGTCGGCGCGGGCGTGATTGGTATAGCAGGCATCGCAGCCCATGGGAATGCCGGTGAGCTTGCCCATAAAGTGATCTTCCAGGCCGGCGCGCTGAATCTGGCGCGCGTCGTACAGGTATTCTGGCCCGATAAAGCCGACCACCGTGTTGACCTGGAACGGCTGGTAACGCTTGGCCAGGCCATAGCAGCGGGCTTCCATCACCAGTTGATCCCAGCCATGGTGCGCGTCAGCCGACAGTTCCGATCCCTGACCGGTCTCGAAGTACATGTAGCTTGGCCCGGCCGTGAAGCAGTGTTTACGCGCCAGCGCGTACGCCTCATCCAGCAGCGGCACGGAGATGCCGAACGACTCATTCCCGCGCTGCGACCCGGCCAGCGACTGAAAAATCAAGCCCACGGGCGAGCCGGCCTCCATGCATTTCATTTGCGTGGTGACGTGCGCCAACACACAGTTTTGCGTCGGAATCTGCCAAGTTTGGATGATGTCGTAAGTCATGTCGAGCAGGCGGGCCACACTGGCGTAGGAGTCGTCCACCGGGTTGATGCCGATGACAGAATCGCCGGAGCCAAAGGCCAGGCCCTCGTAGATTTCGGCGCGGATGCCTTCGGGCGAATCGGTGGGATGATTGGGCTGATTGCGGCTGGCGAGGGTGCCGGGCATGCCGATCGTGTTATTGCAGTGCGCGCTGACGCGAATCTTGCTGGCGGCATAAATGAGGTCAAGGTTGGACATCAGCTTGGTCACGCCAGCGATCATCTCCGCCGTGAGGCCCTGGGAAATGCGGCGGATCATGGCGCCGTCGGTGGTGTCGGCCAACAGCCATTCCCGGAACTGCCCCACGCTCCAGTCCTTGACCTCGTGGTAGATCGTCTGATTGACGCCGTCCTGGATCACGCGCGTCACTTCATCGTCCGCGTACGGCGCCGCCGGTGTATCGTGCAGCACCCACAACGGAATTTCGGCCAGAACGTAGCGCGCCGCCATACGTTCGGCGGCCGTCTCGGCGCCGACCCCGGCCAGGCGATCGCCCGATTTTTCCTCATTCGCCTTACCCATGAGAAGACGAATGTCGGGGAATTCATAGGTCTTGCCAAACAGTTTGGTGCGCAGGAGCATCCTCACTCCTTTTCTGGTCTACCAGATGCTGGCGGTTGAAACCGCTGCCACCATTGCATAGTCGGCCTGAAGCCGACTGCGCGCAGGCCCAGACTTCGGCGAGCCTTCGGCGTGAGCGCTCAGTCGAACGCTCAGTCGAGCCGTCGAACCATCAATGATAAAATACTAACGTTTTAACGCTGAGCGGCACCACGCGGCCGTCCATCAGCGGCGCGCCGATGTCAATGTAATCGCCTTCGCTTAAGCCCACCTGGTCAATCACAAGCAGCGGGCGCTGCGGAGCCAGGGCTTTGATCGTCTGGCCCAGGGCCTGGGCATAGTCGCGCCCGATGATGATGACGAACGGCCGGTCATCGGGCAGGGAACGAGAGAATTCAGCCAGGCCCGTGGCGAGCTTCAGGAGTAGAGTATAATCTAAAGCGCGCTGAAGATCAAATGCTACGGCGAAGTCATCACTCGCGAGATTGATGTCCCAGCGGCGCAACGCGCCGAGAACCGCGGCGGCGATGCCAGCCACAGCCAGGTCTGGCGTGACGTCCAGGTCAGGCCGAATCACCGGCACGTTGCGCAGCGGCAACAGGTCGCGTTCGGCCCAAATCGTGGAGCCGGAGAGGGTGACGGTTTGCGAGCTGGCGCCTAACACCGTGGCGCGCAAAGTCTCGGCCGGCTGCACCACCTCATACGCCTGGATGCTAGGATGGCGCCGCAGAGACTCAGCCAGCAGCGGGCCAACATCGTCATGAATCGCGGCATCGCTGACGCCGTGAATCGGAAGGGGATGGTAGAAGTAATGCCCGATGCCGCCCGACAGCATCAGGATCGTGCCCTGGCCCGAGACAGCCGCGGGCGGGGTCAAGTATAGTTGGCGGGCCAGCGACGATGAGGCGCCTTCGATTAGTTCGATGGTAAGATCGGCCAGGCAGTCGGTGAAGCGGCGGAGCTGTTCCAGCGTTGGCGCGTCGCCCACGCGCAGGTTGAGGCCCAGGTGTGCGAGAACGGCCAGCGCCGGCTGTGCCAGGTGCCGGATGCGCCCGCTGCCTCGTTCAATCTCGATAATCCGGCCGCCGTAGTTCATGGCGGCCGCGGCCACGGCCGCGCCCGCGTGAAACGTGGCCGAGTTGGCGCTGCCGCCGCCAATGTCCACGTTCGTCACCCGGCAAAAGTGTTTCTGCGAATAGGCGGCCGCGCCTGCCCCGCGGCCGGCAATCAGCGATTCCAGGTGCGGCCCGGCCACGGTGACGACAAATTCGCCGGCCAGCCCGCCCAGCGCATGTAGAATCTGCTCGGCGTTCTTCTTCTTGGCCGTTTCACCAGTGATGATGACCGCGCCGGTCTCCACCTGGCGCGGATCAACGCCTGCGCGGGCATATTCGGCCTTGACGAGCGCGGTCAGGCGTCCCACATCAATCGTCTCCGCGTCAGCCAGGGGGGTCAACGTCACGGGGCTTTGGTAAAGCACCTCTTTGGCGGTAATCGCCACGCGCGGCGCTTGCGCGGCGGGGGCCGCGTTGGCGAGCGTCAGGCGCGAAAAGACAATCTGGGTTGTGGTGGTGCCTACGTCCAACCCCACGCTGAGCATCGTACGGGAGTTTTCAGTCATGACCTGTCACTTTGAATTCCAAGCTCGAACGCCAGCCGGGGTCTTGGGTTCATGCGTCCACACGCGCCGTCGGCGCCGCGATGTTTTGATCCACGCCGCCGCCGCTTGTGCAGCGTCCTTTCTTCCACGCTGAGCGGCACAAGCGGGGCGGTTGCTTCCTCACGCAGCCGTTGAAGGGTCAGCCGCGTGCGGTAGACACAATCTACTCGGCTCAGGCATGTCCGTGGGCGGCTGCCGCCAGATCAGCTTCGATCTTGCGCAGTTCGGCTTCGTCGGTCGCGGAGGGGCCTTTGAAGCGGTGCTTGGCATCTAGCTGCCAATAGATCAGCATGAACAGCGCCACCAGGAGGATGGACCAGCCGGCCAGTTCGTTCGGCGGGATCGAGAAAAGGATGGTGATAAACACGATCCAGGCAAGGGCCAGCACGTTGATCAGGATACCCCAGTTTCTGAGGCTCCAGGGGGCCGTCTTGGGCGTGGTGAACTCGCCCTGCTTGCGCAGCTTGTTGCGCAGATTCAGGTAGATCGGCAAGCCGTAGGCAATGTAAAGGGCCGTGGTGCTGACGGCCACCACCACCGTGTACAGCGCCGACCAAACCGTGAGTAAGACAGCCAGGGTGCAGGTGATGACGATCGAATAGACGGGCGTGCGCAGCGTGGGATGGATTTGCTTGATGAAGCGATAGCCAGGCATCCCATCGTCACGCGCAAAGGCGAACCACATGCGACTCATGCTGGTGATGGAAGAGAGGCCGCACAGCCACATGGCGACGCCGATAATGACGGCGATGATGTGACCAAAGAAAACCGATTGAAAGTTCTCATAGACGATATAGAGCACGGCCGGGCTGTTGGCTGCGTCCACGGTCTTGGCAATGTCGCCCGCCGGGATGTGCAAGGTCAAGATCAGCAGCATGACGTAGCCCACCACGAAGGAGACGGCGACGGAAAGAAAAACGCCCCACGCGCTGTTGAGGCGGGCCATGACCGTCTCTTCGGCCACGTGCGCCGACGCGTCATAGCCGGTGTAGGTCCACTGCGCCTGCAAAAGACCGAGCACAAACGCAAAGGCGATCCCGCCGCCCGCATAGAGCCCGGCCATACCCGGTATTTTCATCATCAGCGACGTGAAGGGGGGAAGGGTGCCGGCGGTGAAGGTATTGGCCAGGCT
>CAZEPA010000456.1:0-1827 GCA_964513955.1 uncultured Anaerolineae bacterium
AAGGGCCATCGCAGGCAGAGCCAGCGCCAGGATGCCGCCGACCACGATCGCCGCCAGGACGCCGCCGATCAGTAAGAAGATCAACCAGAAGATGATGGTGGGTCCGAGGTGCGTCTTGAGAACCTGCCAGCCGCGCTTAAAGGCTTCAATCCAGCCATGTCCCTCCAAGATGGCGGCGCGTTCGGCGTAGATCTGAATCTGAGCGAGCACGACGGCCAGCACCACGGTGACACAAGCCAGGGGGATCAAGCAGGCCAGGGCCGGTAGGATGACGCCCAAGGCCCGTTCTGGCACGTCATTCGTAAAGTTGTAGCCAGCGCCGACGGCGACGGCAATCCCCACGCCGATGAGCACGAGCACGATGATCAGGATCGGCAGCGCGGCCAGGAATCCGATGCCGAAGATCGTCCAGAAGCGGCTGAGGCCCACGCGCCAGGCGCTGCCAAAGCTGGTTTGCCCTTCGTCTTCCACCTGCTGCACGCCCGCAATCAGCGCACCGCGGCCGATGATTGAGAGCACCCACAGAAATAGGCCAATGATCAAAGCCAGGCAGACCAGTCCGATGATCAGTCCGCCCATCTGGGGCGAAATGTCAAAGTTGGGGAAATTGCCAGCGCCGCGGCTGCCGTTGTTCACACCGCTGCCTCCCCCACCCCCGCCGCCGCCGCTGCCCAGCGAAGCCAGGAAGCCAAAAATCCACAGCACTTTCCAACGCCAGGTAATTTGCCAGGCGCGAGTCAGAATCTTGCCGTAATCCATCAACTACCTCCTCCTATCGTTTCCCATGCCACGTCAAAGTGCAAAGTGCAAAGTGCAAAGTGCAAAGACCAGAGACCCGAGACCAGGATTGGAGACCGGAGACCAGAGACCGGGGACCGGAGACCAGAGACCAGAGGCCATCCGTCTTCCACGCACCCAATCTTCAATCTTCAATCTTCAATCTTCAATCTCCTTTCAGAAGGCCTCCAAGAACTGCTGGATCTGATCGAAACGAAAAACCGGCCCATCCTGGCAAATGTATTGATCGCCCACGTTGCAGCGGCCGCATTTGCCCAGGCCGCATTTCATCTTGCCTTCCAGCGTCGTGATGACCTGTGCGGGCTGGAAGCCGAGGCGCGTCAGCTCCTTCAAAACGAATTTTATCATAATCGGCGGCCCGCAGGTAATTGCCAGCGCGCCGTCCGGGTTCGGCGCGACGCGCGCCAATGCTTCGGTGATCAGGCCCACGTTGCCCTTCCAGTCGGCGTCGCCTCGATCCACCGTCACGTGAACGGTGGTGCGCGGCGCGGCCGCCCATTCCTCATACTCCTCGCGAAAACAGAGCAGGTCAGGGCTGCGTGCGGCGCAGAAGATCTCCAGGTCGCCGTAGGCATCGCGTTGATCGAGGATTTCCTGGATGAGGGGCCGCAGGGGCGCCAGACCAATGCCGCCGCCGAGGATGATGAGGCGCGGGCCTTTGAGTTCCTCCAGCGGGAAGCCATGCCCCATCGGCCCGCGCACGCCCACCAGGTCGCCGGGCAGCATATCATGCAGGGCGTTGGTGACGCTGCCGATGCGCTGCACGGCGAATTCGACCTGCCCCTGACTGCGCGCCTCGCTCACGGCCAGGCCGAAAGGCGCTTCGCCGACGCCAAAGGCCGACAGAAAGCCAAACTGGCCGGGCGCGTAATGGAATTCGGGCGCCGTTCTGTCCACAAAACGGCAGCGGAAAAGCTTGATGCCGCTGGCTAGATCGCGCGCGGCGGTTACTTCAGCCAGGTGAGGCAAATAGGGATTGTTCATGGCTGCACCTCCGCCGGCGCTGGGCTGGCGGCTTGACTGCGGTTC
>CAZEPA010000456.1:1837-3981 GCA_964513955.1 uncultured Anaerolineae bacterium
GCTCACCGCACGGGGCCTGAGACTTCGGCGTGAGCTCAGTCGAACGCTTGTCGAAGGCCTCGCCGAAGTCCGCGGCCACGAAGCTGATGATCTCACGAATGTCAATGTTGACCGGGCACTGCTCGACGCAGCGCCCACAGCCGACGCAGAGCGCAGCGCCCTCGCGTTCGGGGTAGTAGAGGAACTTGTGCATGTAGCGCTGACGTTGACGCGCGGCCTGCGTCGGGCGTGGATTGTGACCGCCGGCAATGGCGAAGCAAAGCGCGCCCTGGCACGAATCCCAGCAGCGCAGGCGCTCGATGCTGCCATCGGCCGTCGTCCGGTCGCGCACGTCGAAGCAGTAGCAGACCGGGCAGTCATAGGTGCAGGTGCGGCAGCCCAGGCAGCGCTCGGCAACCTCGGCCCAGTAGGACGCGCCAAACGCCGCGCGCCAGGCCGGCGGGGCAGGCAACTGCAGGTCTGTCACGGCCGGGAGTTCCGGTAGAACCACGTCCGCGGTCGCCAACACCGCGGCGCCGGCCTGCAGCAGGGCGCGGCCCTTGTCTGTCACCACGTCTACGGCAAAGCCGGCCTCGCACGCAGTCAAGAGGATGTCGAGATGGCTGCGATCGGCCGGCCCCCCGCCCATCGCGGTGCAAAAACAGCCTGTCCAGGGGCCGTCGCCGCACGCCAGGCCCACCATCGTAGTCATCGCGCGGCGCTCCGCGTAGTAATTATCCACCGGTTCATCGAGGAACAGCCGGTCGAGCACCTCTAGTGCATGGCCGTCGCAGGGGCGGGCGCCGAAGATCACCTGCGGCCGCGCGAGGTGTGCGGTTTCGACGCGCAGGCCGCCGGGCTTCGACGCGAGCGGCTCGACCGAGCTCGCCGAGGTCTCAGCCGAACGGCCTGGCCGCAGGGTGATGATGGCTTCGCTGGCTGGCAAGAAGAACTCCTTGGCCGACAAATCGGTGCGCCCCGCGCCCCAGGCGATGTCGCTGACATGGGCGACGGGTGCGAAGACGATTTGCTGCCCCTGCGGCTGCGGCGCAATGACCGTGTAATCCGGCAGGAGGTGGGTCAACCAGGCTTCGAGCGCCGATCGCGGCATGATAGGTGCGTTCATGATGGCCTTGCCTCCAGGATCTCGTCACGGCGGAAGGTGGTCAACGGCAGGCTGGCGCCAGGATCAGCCCCGGTCACGTAGCCATCGAACAAACGCGCCACTTCTTGCGCCACCTTCTGATTGAGCAGGTAGAGCGGCACGCCCACCGGGCAGGCTTGAGTGCATGCCTCGCAGTCGCCGCAGCGGCCGGCCAGGTGAAACGCGCGCAGAATGTGGAAGAAGGTCTTTTCGCTGGTGTCAATCGCTATGCTCTGCCAAGCCGGGTCCAGCTGTTCAGCCACGCACTCGCTGCAGTAGCAGAGCGGGCAGGCCTGACGGCAGGCATAGCAGCGTTGACACTGGCTGAACTGCGCCTGCCAGAACGCGGCGCGGCGCGGCGTGGGCCACGCCTCCACGTCGGCCAGCGCCAACGTGGGTGAGTCAGTGCTTTCACTGCGGGGTGAGGGCGGCATCGCCAGGGTGGCGTCGTAACGGCCGGGCGGCTGCGTGGCAAAGCCGATCAGGAAGAGATCGTCGCGATTGAGCTGGCCTTCGCTGACCAGGATGTTGAGCGTGCGCGCATCCTGCGGCCTGACGAGCACGGCCGTGCGCTGCCCGCGCAGATTGCGCAGGTAGTTGACCAGATTCAACGGTTCCTCAAGGTTGACTAGCAGGTGCTGCGCCTGCTCTACGGTTCGCGCAAAGAGGGGCCGGCGGCGTACGCTGCCCTGCTCCCAGCCCAACACCACTTGCACCTGCTTCTCGTTCAGCAGGCGGCTCGCCATCTCACGCAGCGCCTGCGTGGCTTCCTCAACCGCCCGTGACGCCACACGCCGGGTTGGGCTGCGGACTTCGGCGGGGCCTTCGACAAGCTCAGGCCCCGTGCGGTGGCTTTCGACAAGCTCAGGCCCCGTGCGGTGGCCTTCGACAAGCTCAGGCCCCGTGCGGTGAGCCTGTCGAACCGCAGTCGAGCCGCTGCCCAGTTGCCGCACCTGCTCGGTAAACTCGGTGACGACGCGCGCAAAGCGCGCGCCTTCGCTGGCGCTGACCCAGTCCAACC
>CAZEPA010000457.1:0-3979 GCA_964513955.1 uncultured Anaerolineae bacterium
GGCGGCGTTGATCGGCTGAGCCTGGTTTTCAGACGAGCATCTGGTCCACATTACACCAGCGCCACGTTTCGCCCGGCTCGAACGACTGAATGATGGGATGACCGCTGGCGCGGGCATGTTTTGTGGCATGTTTGTGGAGGGAGTCATCGCAACAGCCGACATGCCCGCACGTCAGGCAGAGGCGCAGATGCACCCAGCGCGCGCCCAGGGCCAGGCATTCGACGCAGCCGGTCGCGCTCGGCGTCACTTCGTGAATCATGCCCAGGTGTTGACAGCTTTTCGTCTTCATCATGGACGATCTTGCGTCTCCTTTCTCAGCTTCGAAGGCGAGGCCGCGCATGGACTGCATCTTTTCGTGAACAGGCGCCGAGTCTCTGCCAGAAACCCGGCGCCTGTGACTAAATCACGATGTTGACCAATTTCTGCGGCGCGTAGATCACCTTGCGCACCGGTTTGCCTTCCAGCCACTTCTGCACCTTGTCGCTGGCCAGCGCGGCCGCGCGTGCGCCTTCCTCGCTGATAGCGGCCGCCACTTCGATGCGCTCACGCACCTTGCCGTTGACCTGCACCACCAGCGTGATCAGGTCTTCGCGGGCTATCTCAGGATCAAAGGCTGGCCAGGCTTGCTCATGGACGCTGAACGCGCCGCCCACGCGTTCCCACAGTTCCTCACTGACATAGGGCATCAGCGGCGCCAGCATCAGGATCAGGCTGCGGATGGCCTCGCGCCAGGCCGGACTGCCGAAAACCGTAGTTTCCCTGGCCTTAATCAAGTAATTGTTGAACTCCATCAGCGCGGCCAGGGTGGTGTTGAATTTGAACGCGGCCATGTCTTCTGTCACCCGCTGAATCGTCTGATGCGTCTTGCGCTGCAACTCCGCGATGTCGCCCGGCGCAGAAGTGCGAGTGTCGGGCGGGGCCAGCACAACACTCCAGATGCGATGCGCAAAGCGCTGAATCCCCTCGATACCGCGGCTGTTCCAGGGGCCGCCCATGTCCCAGGGGCCGATGAACATCAAGTAGGCGCGCACCACATCAGCGCCATACTTAGCCACCAGGTCATCTGGCGACACCACATTGCCCCGGCTTTTGGACATTTTCTCGCCATCTTCGCCCAGGATCGTGCCCTGGTTGAACAGACGCCGCATCGGTTCGTCGAAGTTGACGACGCCGATGTCGCGCAGCGCCTTGGTGAAGAAGCGCGTGTACATCAGGTGCATCGTCGCGTGCTCGATGCCGCCGGTGTATTGATCCACCGGCAGCCAGTACGCGCCTTGCGCCGCATCCCAGGGCAGATCGTCGCGCTGAATCGGCTGTCCGCGCTTATGGTAAGGCGTGACGTACGCGTACTGATACCACGAGGAGCACATGAACGTGTCCATCGTATCGGTTTCACGTTCGGCCGGCCCGCCGCAGGTAGGACAGGCGACGAAGCGAAAGCCCTTGTGAAACTTCAACGGGCTTTCACCGGTCGGCAGGAATTCGGCATCGGCAGGCAGCCGCACCGGCAGATCCGCGTAAGGCACCGGTACAACGCCGCACTTCTCGCAGTGGATCATAGGAATCGGCGCGCCCCACATACGCTGGCGGCTGATCAGCCAATCGCGCAGGCGATAATTCACCGAAGCCTTGCCGACACCCTGCTCCTCCAACCACGCGCTAACTTTTTTCTTGGCGACATCGCCCGCTGTGCCGCTGAACGCGCCGGAGTTGATCATAGTGTAGTAGGCGTCATGAAACAGCACATCTTGGTAGAACGCCTTGTCTTGCAGCAGCTGCATGGCAATGGTCGCCTGACCTGCGCGACTGGGTGCGATGGCCTGACAGCGCCGTACGATCTCCTGGTCGTGCGCGACGCTGTCCAACTCAATGACGGCGTCGTCAAAAATGAAGGCCGCGCGGCTGCCTGCCACATCCAGCCACTTGCCCGGGGTCTTTGCCTGCTGTACCATAGCCAGATAGGCATCCACCTGCGCCGGATCCAAGCTGACCTGGTAGGCGTCGTCGGTTTCTACAAACGCAATGCCGGCGGCTGTCAACGCGGCCGTGAAGCCAGCCGAGACGTGATCCTTCCAGACCACACTCTTGCTCACGCCATCGGGGCGGGCAATGACGGGAATGATGGGCAGACCGTATTTGACGGCGAAGGCGAAGTCGCGCCCATCATGGGCGGGCACGGCCATGATCGCGCCGGTACCGTAGGTCATCAGAACGTAGTCGGCAATCCACACCGGGATGCGTTCGCCGTTGACCGGGTTGATGGCAAAGCCGCCTGTGAAAACCCCGGTTTTGTCTTTGTCCGCGGCCATACGGTCAATATCGCTTTGACGGCCGGCCTGAACGCGGTACGCTTGCACGGCCGCGGCCTGCGCCTCGGTCGTTAGCTGGTCTACCAGCGGATGTTCGGGCGCCAGCACCATGAACGTGGCGCCCCACAACGTGTCGGGGCGCGTGGTGAAGACCTCAATCGGGGCGCCGTTGGCGGCCGGAAAGATCACCCGTGCGCCCTCGCTGCGGCCAATCCAGTTGGTCTGCAGCACCTGCACTCGCTCCGGCCACTGCATGCGGCCGAAATCCAGCAGTTCCTCGGCGTAGTCGGTAATCTTGAAGAACCACTGATTCAGTTCCTTTTTGATGACCGGCGTGCCGCAGCGTTCGCAGTGACGATCTTCGCCCCACACCTGCTCGCGCGCCAGGGTGGTATTACACTTCGGGCAGAAGTCCACTGGCGCAAACGCGCGATAAGCCAGCCCGGCTTCGTACAGACGCAGAAAGAACCACTGCGTCCATTTGTAATAGTCAGGATCGCAGGTGATGGCCTCGTGATCCCAGGCAAACATGGCGCCCATCGAGCGCAGCTGCTTGCGCATGTATTCGATGTTCGACATCGTCCAGGTTGCGGGGTGAATGCCGCGCTTGATCGCGGCATTTTCAGCCGGCAGGCCAAAGGCATCGAAGCCCATGGGAAAGAAGACGTTGTAGCCCTGCATGCGCTTGAAACGCGCGGCCGCGTCCGATGGGGCCATGGCGTACCAATGACCGATGTGCAGATCACCCGATGGATAGGGCAGCATGGTCAGAAAGTACCATTTGGGCCGATCTTCGTTGGCGGCGCCCGTTAGCACCCTGGTCTGATTGATGCTATCCCATCGCTGCTGCCATTTCGGCTCAAATTCCTGTGATGCATAGCGTTCATTCATGGTCTATCTCCGATCTACGGTTCTACGCTGCCTTGTGCACAAGGCAAACAAAAAACGCCGCTCGATCCCTGGCAGGGACGAAGCGACGCTCCGCGGTACCACCCTGATTAGCGTCTTCTGCAGGCTCGGCCATTTCCGCACGGCGGCGAACAGCCCGTTTGACACTCGCTCAAGCGCCAGGTAACGGTGGCGAAACGGCGCAGGCTAGGATCATGTGAAACACAGCCTCACGTGCGCGGCTCCCGGTTGAGTTCGGTCTTTTGACGCACGCTGGAGCGCCCACAGGCTTGCACCAACCGCCTGCTCTCTGCGCGTTGACCTACTACTACCGCTCATAGCCTTTGATTTCATAGGCTTTTGTCATCGCCATGTCTGGCAATGGCGGGCTGAGTATACGCGACAGGTTATGGATTGTCAAGGACAGGCAGGCGACAAAATGGCAACAAAAGCCTGAGTCAGTGCGCCGCGCGCGGCAAGAGCGGCAGATAGGCGCGCTCGTGCGCGGCCGCCGCCAACGGCCAGGGGCCAAGCCACTGCCCGTTTGGCTGAATTAACAGCCAATACCAGGCCGATGTGTCTGACCAAAGGGTAGAATCCTGCAGGGTGTAGGAAAGGCCAGGGCCGTGCGCAGGGATCAGCGCCGTGTTGACGCGGACGCGCTCGGCTGCATCCGTGGGCGCCCGATACACGTCGAAACCTGTCACACCGTACTCGTCGCTCGTTTGCCAGGTGATCAAGGGGTGCACGCCGCGCCAGGCAAGTTGAAATTCAGCCAGCGC
>CAZEPA010000458.1:0-3973 GCA_964513955.1 uncultured Anaerolineae bacterium
TCTGGCAGCCGTACCGGGGCCGTTGCTGCTGGTGCTGGACGACTATCACGCGATTCAGTCCCTGGACGTCCACGCGGTCATGCGGCGGATGGTGCAGCACCTGCCGGCCCATGTCCACCTGACGCTGACGACGCGCGCCGATCCACCGCTGCCACTGGAACGGCTGCGCGGCCAGCGCCAACTGTGCGAACTGCGCAGCACGGACCTGCGCTTCACAGTCGAGGAAGCGGCCCTTTTGCTGCGCCAGGAGTTGGGCGCGGCCGCCGACGAAGAGACCACTGCGCTGCTGGAGGCGGGGACCGAGGGCTGGCCGGTGGGCCTGCACCTGGCTGCGCTCACCCTGCGCGGCCAGACCGACCCTGCTGCGTTCGCCCGCAAGATCGCCCAAAGCGGCCACCAGTTGATGCTCGACTATCTGCTGGCCGAGGTGCTGCAAGGGCTGCCGGACGACCGGCGCGCTGTGTTGTTGCAGACCGCGCTGCTGGATCGCTTCTGCGCGCCGTTGGTCGACGCCATCCAGGGCGACAGCGGCCCCACCCTGCCCGGCGCTGACCTGGTGGCTGAGCTGCGTCGCGCCAATCTCTTCCTGACGCCGCTGGACGACCAGGGAACCTGGTATCGCTATCATCACCTGTTCCAGCACTTGTTGCGCAACCGGCTGCGCCAGGCCTACGACGAGACCGAAATCCGCGCCATGCACGCCCGCGCCAGCGCCTGGTTCGCAAAGCAGGGCCTGGTAGACGAGGCGATTGTCCACGCGCTGCAAGCGGACGACCTGCTGCAGGCAGCCAGCCTGGTGGAGCGCCACATCCACGAGATGCTGGACCGGGAGGAGTGGCGCCAGATCGAGCGCTGGATCGGGCTGCTGCCAGCCGAGCTGAAGGACCGTCCCCGCCTGCTGTTGGCGCAGGCCTGGCTGAGCTTCATCCGCTATCAGCTTCCGCCGATTGTGGCGCTGCTGGAAACAGCCGAGGCGGCGCTGGCCAGGGAGACGGCGCAGAGCTCACAGCCGTCGGCTTCGACGCTGCTGGGCAAGATCGCAACGCTGCGCGCGGCGGTGGCTTACGGCGCCAACGAAGCAGCGGCGGCCGTGCGCTGGGCCGCCGACGGCATGCAGTTGCTGCGCCCGGAGATGCAGTATGCCATGGGGATGGCAAACTTCTTCTACCTCAGCGGCTTGCAGGCTGCCGGCCAGCCCGCTGCGGCCAGCGCGTTCGCGCGCCAGCAGCTTGCCATCCATGGCCAGTACCCGGCGTTGGCCTTGCGCGTTCTCTTGGCCTTGTGCAACATTCACTACGAGCTGGCAGACCTATCCTCCCTGCAAGGGGCGGCCACGGTTTTTGGTGAGATGGCGCAGCGCACCAACTGGGGGTTGAGCGTGGCCTGGGCGACCTATACCCAGAGCTGGCTGCACTATCAACGGAATGAGCTGGCGGCGGCCGAGCAGGGCTTTCGCTCGCTGGAAAGCATTGTCAGTCATGGCCGCACGACCGTCGACAGCTTCACAGGGCTAGCGCTCACGCTGCTGGCCCAGGGCCGTCCTGACGAGGCTCTAGCGGCCGTCGCTGCGTTGCAAACGCGCCTGGTCGAGCGCGGGATGCTGGCGATGGCTCCCCTGGCCGAGTCGCTACGACAGCGGGTACTGCTGGCCAGCGATCCAGCGGCCGCGCAGACGCGCGGCTACCGCGCGCCTGAAACGCCAATCTCCATCGAGTTCTGGGAACAGCCCGTGCTGACCCAGGTGCGCACCCTGCTGGCCAGCGGCGCGACCCATGATCTGGTCCAGGCGGAAGAGTTGCTGGCTGGCCGGCGCGCCCAGGCCGCTGCGCGCCACAGCCGGCGCAGCCTGATCGAGATCGACGGGCTGCAAGCGCTGGTGTCGATGGCCCAGGGCGACGAGGCGGCGGCGCTGGCTGCGCTGCGCCGGGCCGTCGAGCTGGCCGCGCCCGGCGGCGCTGTGCGCCTGCTGGCCGATAGCGGCCCCGGTCTGACCGGCCTGTTGGCGAAGTTGGCCAATGACGGCGTAGCGCCGGCCTATGTGCGCCAGGTTATGGCAGTCCTCGGCGCAGCGCCTTCCTCCGCCGCAGCCCCTCCCCTGACCGTCGCCCCGCCGGCGCTGGCGTCTGCCGGCCGGACCATCATGATCGACGGCGTGATCGAATCGCTGACCAACCGCGAGATGGACGTTCTGCTGCTGTTGGCCGAGCGCCTGACCGACAAGGAGATCGCAGAACGCCTGGTGCTGGCCCCCGTGACTATCAAGAAGCACACCCTCCATATCTATCAGAAGCTGGGGGTCAACAACCGTCGCGCCGCTGCCGAGGTGGCGCGACAGTTGGGCCTGGTATAGCCAGCTCCTCCGAATCTACTCCTTTTCGGGTACTATCCAGCAGCGGGTTCCTCAATTATACTGTGGTCAGGATGTTGCGTCATGACCACAGAAACCACTGTACCCATCTATCGGATTCTCGTTGAGGGATGCCTGGACCCAGCCTGGTCGCCATGCCTGGCGGGTCTCGACATCTTGCCGTGTGATGCATCGTCCTTGCACCCGACCAGTGTGCTGGCCGGCCCGTTGGTGGACCAGGGCGCGCTGCACGGCGTGCTCGATCTGCTGTTCATGCTCAACCTGCCGGTACTGCGCGTCGAGCGTTGTCAGGATAGCTGAGCACTACTCTTCTCAAAAAGGACAAGAACCATGCTTCGGAGAAACACCCCCCAGCAGCGCCAGGAGGAACGCCAGGTCTTTGGCCGCGGCGGCTCCGCGACCCGCTACAAGATGCGGGAGAAACTGGTTTCATTCGGCAACGACTTTTGGATCGAAGATGAGAACGGCCGGCGCGCCTTCAAGGTCGACGGCAAGATGCTGCGCGTGCGCGACACCCTCTTCTTCGAGGATGTGAGCGGCAACCAGCTGTGCAAGATCCAGCAGCGGCTGGTGGCCATTCGGGACACCATGACCATCGAGGGACCCAACGGCGAGCCGATGGCCACGGTCAGGAAGGCGATGATCACCCCGGTGCGCGACCGCTGGACGGTCAAGATCGGCGATGGGCCCGACCTGCAAGTGCAGGGCAACATCCTCGACCACCAGTACACCATCGGCGACGGCAGCAGCAAGGTCGCCGAGGTGTCCAAGCGCTGGTTCCGCCTGGCCGACACCTACGGCGTGTTGATCGAGCCGAGCCAGAACGACATCGTCATCCTGGCATTGACGGTGGCCATCGACATGATGGCGCATCCGTGAAATCCATTTCGCAAAGGAGAACATTCCCGTGGCAACACTCACCGTCTGGAAATTCGACACCGCCGAGGGCGCGCAAGAGGCGTTGAACAAACTTGTCGACCTGTCCAAGCAGCAACTGATCACATTCGTCGACGCAGCCGTCGTCTCGTGGCCGGAGGGCAAGAAAAAGCCCAAGACCAACAACTACGGCAGCATGACCGGCCGGGGCACAGTCTCCGGCGCGTTCTGGGGCATGTTGTTCGGCCTGATCTTCTTTGTTCCCTTCTTCGGCCTGGCCATCGGCGCAGCCACCGGCGCGCTGATGGGCAAGTTCTCCGACTACGGCATCAACGACGCGTTCATCAAAGAAGTGCGCGATCAGGTGACCGAAGGCACGTCGGCGCTCTTCCTGCTCACCACCGGCGCCGTGCGCGATCGCGTCGCCGAGGAGTTCAAGGGCATCTCGGCCGAGCTGATCCAGTCCAACCTGAGCAGCGAGCAGGAAGCTCAGTTGCTGGCCGACTTCGGCGAGTAATTACCCTGTCAAGGACGGTCGTGAGGCGCCCGGGGCTTCACCCGGGTCAAACGTCAGGCGGCTTGCCCAATGACTGTCTTCATGTAAACTGGAGAAATTCAATGGCTTGTCTGTTCGCAATCATGGCTGCGTCTGCGCCGCGCCTGGCTCTGCTGTTCCTGTGGCTTTTCACCCCACTGGTCAACGCGGCGTTCAGCGGCTGGACCTTTCCG
>CAZEPA010000459.1:0-3971 GCA_964513955.1 uncultured Anaerolineae bacterium
GTCCGCCGCAGGGGAAACGATCACCGGTGCGGTTCTTACTTCAAGCAGCGTGGGGCTGACTGCCTGCCAATGCGGCTGCGTGGTCACTTCTTGCACGATCAGGGGCGCGGCGGAGGCTGAGGTAAGAAGCCGGTCGCCGGCGCGCAGCCGATCGCGCGCCTCCGCGCTTGTCACCGCATGGACATCCGGCCGCACACCGCCGATGAGGGTCAGGTAACGCAGTGCGTTGGCCTCCGCAGCCGTGCCCAGGACGGACGCGCCGGCCGGCGCATCTGCCAGGATGGTCCAGCCCGGCGCCAGCCCGGTATCGTCCGCACGGTCAGACTGATCGACGCGCGGCCAGTTGAGGGCGACGCGATTGACGAGGAAGAGCGTCAGTCCCATAAGAAGCAGGACCGACGCGCCGCGCGGCCAGCGGCTGCCGGAAAGCCGCTGCCGCGCCGCCCATCGCACCAACCGATCGCCCGTTACGCCCAGCCCCAGCGCCAGCAGCGCATAGACCGGCATCACCACCTGATACCAGTTGCCCAGGCGATCAATGAAACTGAAGAGGACGTAGAGGAGGGCGGTACCGGCCAGCAGGCCGCCCAGGCGACGGCCCAGCATTCCCCAGCCAACGAGGCCAGCCAGTGCGCCGAGCGGGGTCAGCTCGCGCCAAAAAAGCGCCGGCCATTCGGCGGTCCACAGCGGCGCGAGCGACCAGGTCAGCTCCGCGCGGCCCTGGCTGGTGCTAACGAAGCGCCAGAACCAGACCCAAGTCGTTTGGTCCTGAGCCAAGCCGCGCCATTCAGGGTGCTGCGCGCCGCGGGCATAGATGAATCCGTAGCTCAGCAGAGGAAGCAGCACGACGATCAGCAGGCCAGCGAGGAGGCGCGGACGCCGCAGTACGTCGGGTTGGCGGCTGAGCACCAGGCACGCGATCGGCGGCACAACGGCTAAGACCGTCACCATGTGCGCCAGCGCCAGCCCCGCGAGCAACGTCAGCGCCGCCAACCAACGATCGGCCTGTATGGAGCTGGCCCCAGCTTCTTGTTTCACGACGGCTTCTTCCCAGCGGCAGGCTGCCCAGACGAACAGCAGGGTCTGCAGCACCGCCGAGGTGTATTGCTCAGTCGTCACGGCATAGAACCAGAAGAAATAGGTCGCCGCGTAGATTGCGGTCGCCAACCAGGCCAGCACCCAGTTGCGCTGCGTCAGGCGCAGGAGCAGTTGATACAAAACGGCCAGCGCCAACAGCGCCCACAGCGTCGAGTAGCTTGCCAGGAGGCTGATCGGATTAGACTGTGGGGCGACGAGGCGGCCGGCATGAAACCAAAACCAGCCGCCTAGGGTGTAAAGTGGGTAGCCGGGGGCATTGCTCGGTCGCGCTTGCACCTGGGCATACTGATGGGTAATCAAATCCCCGCCGGACAATTCGCCGGGCCGCAGCCCGTTGTCAAGCGTGGGCCAGTAGAGGAAACGCCACACGCTGAGCAGCAGCACGATCAACCCCACGCGGGCCGCCAGGTGTGAATTTGGACTTGAGACGAAGAAACGAGTCCGCCATGTCATGTGCAGGACTGTAGCATTGCTCACAGGCTTTGTCAATCAGCCGACGTTACATTGTACACTCCAAAGTGATCTGGGTTACGGTGTTGCCTGTCGTACGGCGAGAGTAAATAGATTTCGGTTTTCCTTGCAAGCAAACAGGCGTAATTCGTGCCCGTTTGCAGTGTACATTATTACCAATTACCACATTACCACATTACCACAAAGCGCCGGTCTATGATATACTTGGGTGAGCGCGCCTCGTATGATGGCGCCGCGGAGGAATAGGCGATGTTCGATTTGCAAACAAAAACGCCGCCGGTC
This sequence comes from uncultured Anaerolineae bacterium, assembly GCA_964513955.1. Taxonomy (GTDB): domain Bacteria; phylum Chloroflexota; class Anaerolineae; order SSC4; family Amarolineaceae; genus Amarolinea. Next base: position 1,852 of record CAZEPA010000459.1, read on the forward strand.
GGCTTCGACTTGATCATGCTTGAGTTACCGACAGAGGATGGTATCCCCTTGGAATCGAATTGGCACCGCATCGAGATGAACCTGCTGATTGACTCGATTCACTATCATTGGCGCCAGCGCAGCGACTATTTTGCGGGCGGCAACATGTTCATCTACTTCAGCGCGGAACAAGTACGTAATCGAGACTATCGCGGCCCCGATTTTTTCGTGGTCACCGGCGTGGATGGCAGTCGTGAGCGCGATGCCTGGATCGTTTGGGAAGAGAACGGCCGCTATCCCAATGTCATTGTTGAGCTGGCCTCGCCCTCCACCGTAGACATAGACCTGGGTTTCAAGAAAGACCTGTATGAGCAGGTGTTTCGCACCACAGAGTATTTTTGCTACAATCCGGATGGGCCTGAGCTCCTGGGCTGGCGCCTGGAGGCGGGCAAATACCGCGTCCTTGAGCCTAATGCAGAGGGTTGGCTGTGGAGCGAGGAAATGAGCGCCTGGGTAGGCGCCTGGTATGGTGAGATGCTGCGCGTGAAGCAAACCTGGCTGCGTTTTTACGGGCCTGATGGGGTATTGATCCCCACCTACGCCGAGGCGGAAGCGCAGCGCGCCGCGTCTGAAGCGCAGCGCGCCGCATCTGAAGCGCAGCGCGCGCGTGAGGCCTTACAACGAGCTGAGACGGCGGAAGCCGAGGTCGTCCGGTTGCGCGCACTCCTTGCGGTGAAAAGCGGCTCGAACGGACAAAACTGAGCCTGGGCGCGCCACGGGCTAGGTGGAGCTGGCGCGCTGCGCGTCGAGCTTGGAGTACACACGGCGCACGTGGGCAGCGCCGCTGGCAGCAGGGCAGAAAAAAGGTAGAGCGTTATGGGAGTGAACGGAAACGGATTGCGGCCGCGACAGCCATTGATCGGAATACCGAGCGCGCGTGATCGCTCGCAGCGCTATTTTGGCCTGTCTATCTACATCCAGAATCGAATGTACGTCCAGGGCGTTACCTTAGTGGGTGGAGCGCCCATTACGATTCCACTGGAGTTGGATGAGACAACGCTGCGCACGATCTATGACAGCCTGGATGGCGTCTTTCTGCCCGGCGGAGAGGACATTGATCCTGCGCTGTATGAGGAAGAACCGCATGAACTGCTGGGCGCGGTGGACAAGGAGCGCGACCGCACGGAATCGCTGCTGGCGCGCTGGGCGCTGGAGGAAAGCAAGCCAATCATGGCGATCTGTCGCGGCGCGCAGATGCTGAACGTGGTAGCCGGCGGTTCGTTGTTCCAGGACATCACCGCGCTGCGCCCTCAGTCAGAAAAGCACGACTACTTCCCGCCCCAGTTCGAGCGTTTTCGCATCAGCCATGAGATCGAGGTAGACACGGGCAGTCGTCTGCACGAGATAATCGGGGGCGGGCACTCTGTCAACAGTATGCACCATCAGTCGGTGAAAACCGTCGGCCGCAATTTGCGCGCCGCGGCCTGGGCGCCCGATGGCGTGATCGAGGCGGTTGAAGCGCTGAATCATCCCTTTGCGATTGGCCTGCAATGGCATCCCGAGGAATTGGCGCCCCGCAACGATACAGCCATGCTGCGCCTTTTCCAGACGTTTGTCCAAGCAGCCGCTGGGTTACGCGGTAACGGGCATTGAGTCAGCGGTAACCATGATTGGTATCTTTGATTCTGGCGTGGGCGGTCTCTCGGTGTGGCGAGAGGTCGCCCTTTTGCTTCCTGAGGTGGATCTGCTGTACTTCGCGGACCAGGACTACTGCCCCTATGGCCCCCGTTCCCTGCCCGACATCCGCCAACGCGTCGAAAAAGTGACCCGCTTCTTGCTGGCGCAAGAAATTGACATGCTCGTGGTGGCGTGCAACACGGCTTCGGCCGCAGCCCTGGCGCACCTGCGCGGACTGTTTAGTCTCCCCATCGTGGGCATGGAACCGGCGCTGAAGCCGGCCGTGGAAAAGACGAACAGCGGCAAGGTTGCGGTGATGGCTACGCCGGCCACTTTTCAGGGTGAGCCGTTTGGCCGTTTGATGGCGCGTTTTGCGCGGGGCGTGCAGGTCTTTGTGCAGCCTTGCCCGGGCTTGGTTGAACAAGTAGAGCAAGGCGATTTGAACGGCCCGGCCACGCTCGGCC
>CAZEPA010000460.1:0-3967 GCA_964513955.1 uncultured Anaerolineae bacterium
CGGCCAGCCGTGGTTACATTGATGATGTCATCGAGCCGCGCGAAACGCGGCCGCGATTGATCAACGCGTTGGAGATGCTGCAAAATAAACGCGATACGAACCCGCCCAAGAAACATGGTAACATTCCACTGTGAACGTTGCCGGTCGGTATCAAGGTCAGCATTTCGGAAAGCATGATGCAACTAAACGTCGAACTACCTGAGTGGCAATTTGTCGCCGCTGGCAGTCCTCGTCTGCGCTCTGGCTCGCTCATCACGGTTGTGCTGGATGGCGGCGCTGTGGCGTTTGGCGGTGCCGGAGGCCTGGGGCAGATGCAGCTCGCCGTGCAGGGACAACCTCGTCTTGTGCCGCTGGCGCCAGGCCTCTTCGCATTGGCCGGCGTGATCACCGGAATCACCGATTACGAACTCGACGGCGATACCCTGATCGAATTCGAAGTAGACTGCGGCCTGCCGGTGCGCTTCACCTGTTTCCCTGACAGCCATGATCTGCCGCTCAACGGGCTGTGGGTGAGCAGCCTGGTCTCACTAACCATCGTGATGGCTGAATCGGACACGCGTCTGTTAGGCCAGCCGCTGACAGCCATTGTGCAAGAGATTCAACAGTGCTGTTTACGCAGCGCCGAAGAGAGTTTTGGCGAACTAAGGTCGCTGCAGGAGCTTGCACCTTTGCCCTTCAGTCCTGACTTGGTGTACCTGACCTTGTACCTGCGAGGTAGTCACGCGTAACCGAGACAAGATCGTTCCTGATATCAACAGGAGGCAAACCATTCTATGTTCAAAAAGGTTCTGGTCGCCAATCGCGGTGAGATTGCGGTGCGCATCCTGCGCGCGTGTGAAGAGCGCGGATTAGCCACTGTCGCCGTGTATTCTGACGCCGACCGTAACGCTTTGCATGTACGCTACGCCGACGAGGCGTTCAACATCGGCCCGGCGCCGTCGCGGGAGAGTTATTTACGGATTGACAAACTCTTGGAGGTGGCGCACAAGGCCGGCGCAGAGGCCATTCATCCTGGTTACGGGTTTCTGTCTGAAAATGAGGATTTTGCTGAAGCCTGTGAATCCGAAGGCATTGCCTTCATTGGTCCGCCGGCCGCCGCGATCCGCGCCATGGGCGACAAGGTGGAAGCGCGGCGCAGCATGATGGCGGCGGGAGTGCCGGTCGTGCCGGGGACGCCGGAAGGCCTCCGCGATGATGAAGCGGTCGCCGTGGCGACACAAATTGGCTATCCTCTGCTGATCAAGGCCGCGGCGGGCGGCGGCGGCAAAGGGATGCGCACCGTGCGGCGTCCTGAGGACCTGATCAGCTCGCTGGATGCGGCCCGCCGTGAGGCCAAGAACGCATTTGGCGACGACACGGTTTACATGGAAAAGCTGGTGGAGAATGCCCGCCATATCGAGATCCAAATCCTGGCAGATCAGCACGGCAATGTGATCCACCTGGGCGAGCGCGAGTGCTCCATTCAACGCCGCCACCAAAAACTGATCGAAGAGGCGCCCTCCGTCGCGGTCAGCGATGAGCTGCGCGCGCGGATGGGCGCGATTGCCGTGCGCGCAGCCCAGTCGGTCAAATACGTCAACGCGGGCACCTTCGAATTCTTGCTTGATCGCGACGGCAATTTCTACTTCTTGGAGATGAACACCCGTTTGCAGGTGGAGCACCCCGTGACGGAGATGGTCACGGGAGTGGATATTGTCAAGGAGATGATTGCGATTGCCAGCGGCCGCAAGCTGCGCTGGAAGCAAGAAGACATCCGCCCCCGCGGCTGGGCGATCGAGTGCCGCATCACCGCCGAGGATCCCTTCAACAACTTCATGCCGTCGGGCGGCCGCGTCGTCACGCTGTCAGAGCCAACCGGGCCTGGCGTGCGCGTGGAAAGCGGCATCTACGAAGGCTTCGAAGTGTCGCTGTACTACGATCCGATGATTGCCAAGTTGATTGTGTGGGGCGAGACGCGACCGGAAGCGATTCTGCGCATGCGGCGCGCCCTGCGTGAATACAAGATCGGCGGGATCAAGACGAGCATTCCGTTCCATCAGCAGATCATGGACAGCACGCGCTTCATGTGGGGTACGTTCGACACCACGTTTCTGGAGCAGCGCTTTGCACTGCAAACCACGGAGAAACCTGAAAACAAAGAAATAGCCGCCATTGTCGCCACGCTCCTCTTGCACGAAAGCGAGCGCCGCGCCCTTACCGTGCGTCAGTCCGCTGACGCAGGCACCTCGATTTGGAAACGGGCGAGCCGTTGGGGAGGGTTACGCGTATGAAGTACATTGCATCTATTGACGGCAAAGACTTCCTGGTTGAGATTGACCTTGACAACCGCGTCACCGTGAATGGCAAACCGGTGGATGTAGACCTCAAGCGCATCGGCACCCTACCGGTTTTTTCGCTGCTGCTGGATAAGGCGTCGCATGAAGTGGTGGCCGAAGAACTGCGGGGCGACGCGTACCGGGTTATCATCGGCGGCGAGGCGTTGGAAGTGCACGTCGAAGATGAGCGCTGGCGGCGGTTGAATCAGGCGCGCGACCTGCTGGCAGTGTCAGGCGGCGAACTGCAGCTCAAGGCGCCCATTCCGGGCCTGGTGGTCAAGGTGCTGGTGGCTGAAGGGGACTCTGTGCACGCAGGGCAAAGCCTGGTCATCCTGGAAGCCATGAAGATGGAAAATGACCTGAAAGCCCCGCGCGCCTCGGTCATTGGGCATGTCAAGGCCAAGCCGGGCGATCGCGTGGACCAAGGACAAGTGCTGCTCACACTGCACGGCGAAGCTTGATAGACTGAGTGTGGCAAGCAAACAATGGGCAGCAGCCAAATTGCTGCCCATTGTTGTTTTTGAGGCGCCAATGCGCTTAGAAATGAACCCAAACCGGCGTGATGCCGGCAATATACCACTGACCGTTGATGTGGACGAGAATCGCTTCTTGCAGGGCGGCGCCGTCGTCATAACGCACGGTGGCCCGGTCGCCAGCCATCGCGATGGATTCGTAGGCTAGATTGGTCTTGGCTGCGACTGGGCTGGGCAAGGTGGGAACCTGGTCATGATTCGCCTTGATGAGGGCCTGGAATTCCGCGGCTGACAGCTCACGCCCCCCGGCTTTCGCTTGCGCCAGCGCGGCCTGTAACAGTTTCGCACCGTGGCCCAGAGACAGGTAATGGGCTTGCATGGCGGTCAGATAACCGGCCTTTTGCGCCGCTTCTGATCCCAGAATGGCCGCGACGCCTTCCTGTTGTTTCGGCGTCAGCTGGTAATCGGTGGTATCCACGAAGACGGTTGCAAAATCGCTCACGTCATAAGTCAGCGCGGCTGTTCCAATCAGATCGTAGGCGCGCGCCATCACGGCTTTCAGACTGGCGGCATCCGGTGCGTTTGACGCCTCGGCGTCAGCTTGGATGCGATTGGATTGCGCGGACCAGGCGGCAACGAGAATGGCAATAACAACCAGCAAGATCACGGCGAGCGATAAGCTTTTGCGCGACATAGGCGATGTTCCTCCGGTGCATGTGGTGATGGGAATGTCCACATGAGGAGATAACGTGCCAGGCTATATTAGTGTTCCAGACTGACGCGTATCATGGGCAAGCGTGATATTCGGGCGTAGAGTGGGCGCACAATGACCCCGCAATTGCGTGCTCATTCCCACCCGGATCGGGTGATTTTTTACAGGAGTTTATTATGAGTGATGCGACGGTAGCTGATTTGAAACAGAAGTGGCTGCAAACCACGCGCAAGAAGTTTGTGGCGCGCACGCCAGAACGGGCGCCAGAACTGACCACCAGCTCAGGCATCGCGGTAGATCCGCTCTACACGCCGGCCGATGTGCAGATTGATTATCCTAAAGACCTGGGCTTCCCAGGCGAATACCCCTTTACCCGCGGCATCTACCCCAGCATGTACCGCGGCCGTCACTGGACCATGCGCCAGTACGCGGGCTTTGCCACCGCTGAGGAATCCAATGCCCGCTAC
>CAZEPA010000461.1:0-3957 GCA_964513955.1 uncultured Anaerolineae bacterium
GCGCTAGGCAGCAAAGGCAAGCAAAAGGGCAAGCCCCAGCCCGACAGCAGCCTGCGCGACACCGAGAACGTGCCCTACCAGGACGACGTGGCGGCGTACTTCCAGCGCGAGGTGCTGCCCCACGCCCCCGACGCCTGGATCGACCCCGACAAGACCAAGGTGGGTTATGAAATCCCCTTCAACCGCCACTTCTACGTCTTCAAGCCGCCGCGCCCGCTGGCCGAGATCGATGCCGAGCTGAAGCAGACGACCGACCGCATCCTGGAGATGATCAAGGGGTTGTCGGCATGATTGAATATCCCAGCGAAAGGAGCATGGAAATTATGAACGCAGCCATCGACACCCGTCACCTGCTCCCGGCCTGGGAGCAGTTTCGCGCCGCTACCGAGATTGCCCCCATCCGCAGCGAAGCCCACTACGCCCGCATGACGGCCATGCTGGAGCAACTGCTGGACACCGCCCACGGCGACGAGCGCCACCCCGCCATGGAGCTGGCCGACATCGTGGGCGACCTGATCGAAGACTACGAGGCCCGCCAGCACCCGCTGCCCGAGGCCACGGGCGTGCAGGCGCTGCGGTTTTTGATGGAGCAGCACGGCCTGCGCCAAAGCGACCTGACCGAGCTGGGCAGCCAGGGCGCGGTGTTCGAGATTCTCACGGCCAAGCGCGAGCTGAACCTGCGCCAGGTGCGCGCTCTCGCCGCGCGCTTTGGCGTGTCGGTGGCGACCTTTGTTTGAGGCAACATGAGTTTTGCGCGATACCCGGCGTACAAGGACAGCGGCGTGGCGTGGCTGGGGGAGGTGCCGGAGCATTGGAGGGTTGTTCGGCTGAAAGATGTAGCGAAAGTCATTAACGGCTATCCGTTCGACTCGAAATTTTTTTCAGCCGATGGCGAATTCCCGTTGATCCGAATTCGGGACCTCGACGAAGCAGAGACCGCAACACGTTATGCCGGCAAGTTCGTTGCCGAAGCTGCGGTTACTTCTAGCGATGTGTTGATAGGGATGGACGGTGATTTCAATGTCGGCCAATGGCGAGGCGATCAGCCAGCCTTGCTCAATCAGCGGATGTGTTGTGTCCGAACCGATGACATCAATCGCTCAACGATCTTGCGACATGCACTTCCGATCCCTCTCAAGCGCATCAACGACATCACTTATGCCACGACGGTAAAGCATCTGTCCTCTTTTGATGTGGAGCGAACTCGATTTGCTTTTCCCGTTGAGCAGCATGAGGTGCATGCCATCGCCACCTTCCTCGACCGCGAAACCGCCAAGATCGACGCGCTGGTGGCCGAGCAGGCAAAGCTGATCGCCCTGCTGCAGGAAAAGCGCCAGGCCGTCATCTCGCACGCCGTCACCCAGGGGCTCGATCCCTCGGTGCCGATGAAGGATTCGGGCGTGGAGTGGCTGGGGGAAGTGCCGGCGCATTGGGAGGTGGCAGCCGTGAATTACCGATATGAAGTTCTGCTCGGGAAGATGCTTGATGAGAAACGCATCACCGGTAGGCATCTCGCGCCCTATCTTCGCAACGTTGATGTTCAGTGGGACTGCATCAACACGGAAGATCTACCACAGATGGATTTTTCTGGGGACGACATTCAACGATATCGCCTGACTTCTGGTGACCTTCTTGTGTGCGAAGGCGGCGACGTTGGCCGCGCTTCCATTTGGTCAGGCGAACTCGAGGAGTGTTACTACCAGAAGGCGCTGCATCGATTACGGCCCAGGCAACCGACCCATGACTTATCTCGCTTTCAGTATTACCTGTTGAACATGGCTGCGAAGCTTGGCATCTTCACCGGCGGCGAAGGCAAGGCGACGATTGCTCACTGCGGCTTACCGCTACTTTGTGATGCACGCCGGGTCATGCATAGCCTGCGTAGCCTCAATAGCAGCTCCTTGATGCATATCTGCTTTGCAGCGGTCGCCGCCAGTGTCCAGAAAACAGCGAACGAACTGTCTGGGGGCACTTCCGGTCATCGAGTTCGCCGGAGATTGCATTCGGACGCAGTTGTTCTTGACTAGCCCGCAAGCCAATCTTTAGCCTGCATCTGGAGTAGATTTTGAGCTGGACCTGACCACTTTGAGCGGGACCGCCTTGGGCTTCGCCCGAGTGTTGATTGGTGCCGGCACAAGGAGCATTTGCCTTGCGCTTTCCGGCAGTTCGAGGTCTTGAATGCGTATGCTTTCCATCCCGATCCTCAAAGCGTTGTTCCGCACGTTCTTGTCGTTGCTGATAATCAGCGCCGCACCCAAAGACTTGCCTGTGGCTACGAGTTGCCGATCAACTTTGATCTTTTGCCAGTGCTCTTCCGACTCGTCCTTCTTGTCGCCGGCACCCTTGGCTGCGCGATCAATCTGAGCAAGTTCGTATGCCGCGGCCCGGTTGAAATCGGCCATCAAGATGCAGGCCTTCTTATCGAGCGTGTTCAAGAATTCGATGCCGGCCAAGTCTGCGCCTACGAGAAATTCCGCGACTGCAACCATCGGGAAGACGATCTTCGACTTTGCTTTCTGTGCGTTTTCAATGAAGTTTTCGATGCGGGCTCGGTCATCCGCTGGCGTTGAAACGGTGCAGTACGCAACGATGAAGTTGGCGTCGACGACGATGACCTTCGGCAATGGCTTCAATGGATCCCCCGGATGTTTTCCCACTCTGCGATAGGGTCCTTCATCTCTGTCCACCCGTTGCCGGCTATACGAGCAGCTGCAGCAAGCACCTCACCGAGGGGGGTGTCGTCCAGAGGTTCGAAGCTGAGGACTTGGCACTTGGACGCTTCTGGAGCCCATCCGTTGTCGTTGCGCAGCCAGGTGCCACGAACTCGAAGACGGATGGTGCCGGCGCGAAAATGTTTCAGGATCTCACGTGCCATTGCGTCATCGCGCACGATGAGGCGGAGGTCGCGGTCGAAGTTGTCTCGGACGTACAGGTGCATCGAGTCATCAGCTCCCACGAGTCCGGTGATCCATCCGTCGACTGTGGCTTCTTGGTATAGCCGCTCATTAGTCGTGGCCTGCTCAGGCTTGATGCCAAAGATAGTATGGATGACGCATCCGTCCTGATCGAGGATCTGAGCCTCCCTGATCGAGTCCTTGCCCATCAGTGTTTCGATGGCGCGGAGGTGCCGACCAGGCCTGCTGACCTCATCGTTCTTTGCCTGCGTAATCCGTGCGCGGCTCATGTGGACGCGCTCGACAGGCACGGCAGCCAAGCAACCGATGCTGGCATTCTTGATGCCCTTAAAGACCGGCTTGTTTTCTTCGCCCAGCAGGCCGGCGAACTCCTGAAGGTACTCGCCTAGGTGAGCCAGCGGTACTCGATCGGGATTCCGATCGAGCAAGCGGAGCATGAAGCTGAATTTCCGGGCGGCCATAAGTCAATGGTATCCGTTTCTCTAATGAGCCACTGACTGCTCATGGCGACAGTACACATTCGCGAACGTTAAGCGTACGACTGCACCCAGCCTTAAGCCTACCGGGAACGGTGGGAGTCGGCTCTGCAGCGTTTGCGGTCGTTACCGTTCCGCCTCTGAATGCGTAGTTTGTGTATAGAAGCGGCCATTCTGCTGACCCCGCAAGTAGTGAAGCGAGCAGCCAATCCATTCGAGGTTATGTAGAGATCGCTACATTGTTGCAGCATTCGTGACGGCTCGCTAAGCTGCCGTCATGTCTCTCACCTCTGACACTTGGCTGGCTTTCGTCGTCAGCCTCCCATCCGCGGCGGCCACAGCGCGCATGCGGATCTGGCGTGCCGTCAAGGCACAGGGCTGTGCCGCCTTGCGCGACGGCACCTATCTGCTGCCCGCACAGGCGGAGCAGGCTGCGCAGCTACAAACCCTGGCCGACGAGGCCCTGCAAGAAGGCGGGCAAGCTTGGCTGCTGCGTGTTCAAGCGAAGGACATGGCTGAGCAAGCAGCCTACCAAGCGCTGTTTGATCGAACGGCCGACTACGCAC
>CAZEPA010000462.1:0-3957 GCA_964513955.1 uncultured Anaerolineae bacterium
GGCCGGCAAGGCTGATCTGGAGCTTAACCTGGAAGCGGATACGCTGCATAAGATTTGGCTGGGGGAGATGCGCCTGCGCGACGCCTTCTTTGGCGGACAAATTGCCACCAAAGGCTACGTCTTCAAGGCGATGCAGCTGGGCGATCTCTTTGTCGAGGCGGAACGCCAGTATCCCCAAGTGCTGACGGAAATGGGACTGCGCTGACCATCAGCCCGCGGCGCGTGACCCGATGCGGCCAGGGCGAGCGGCCGCGGCTGTGCGCTCAGCGCGCGGCGCGCATGTACGCCGTGTATGCGCCGAAGATGGCGGTGGGGTTCAGGCCAGGCCAGGCAAAGAGGTTGCCGGTTGGGTACACGCTATCGGCTGTGCTGTACCAGCACCAACGCTGAACCAGGCGATTGTCATCGTTGGTGTTGCCGATGTGGGCATCGCTGGCTGTGGCAAAGTAGGTGAAGCTGTCCGTCAAATAGGCGGCCACGATCTCAGGCGGGAAGCCGTAATCGGCCGGCATCAGGATGCCGTATTCGGACACGATGAGCGATTTCTGACGTTGGCCGTGCGCGGCCATCCACTGCCGGAAGGCGACGACCTGATGCTGCAACAGGTCTATGCGGTTATGATCTTCAATGTTCCACAGCGTGCCGTCGGTGGCGTGGTCGAACCCCGGCGGCAGGCCAACGCCCCATGAACCCTGCTCTTCGCGCAGCACGAAGGTATGAATGTTCCACACGTCAACCGGCATGTCAGCCCCATACTGCATCCGATACAGGTCCCAAATCTTCTGTAGATAACGCATGCGCAGCGGCGTCACCTGGCTGATCCCGCCAATGGCCAGCCGCGCCGTTGGATCAGCCGCCTTGATCGTTTGATAGAGATCGTGGTAGGCCGTGACATACTGCTCTGGCGTTGAGTTGTCCTGCCACGCGACATCCGGCTCGTTGCCGATGAGCCAAAGTGCGCCCGGATGAGTCTCGGCCGCGCGGCGTATTTCCTCGGCTGTGTTGCGGGCCACGCCTTGCAGCAAGCGCGCCATCTGGACAAACTCAAAGTCGGATGTGGGTTCAGGCGCGAGGTGAATCTTCCAATCCAAATACCAGCCGGGCCGCGCGTCGCCCCATGCAATCTGCGCCAAGACGCCATTGGCAACGCCCAGGCCCACCCGCTGACGCCAATCGCTTGCCAGTCGTTGGGTCGGTGTGGGCGTGGCGCCCGGGGCCGTTACGGTCGGGCTGGAAGTGAGGGTGAGCGGCGCGCCGATTGTGGGCGCGTGCGTCGGTGTGTCCAAGACGGGCAAGGCGGCGGTGGGCGTCGCCGACGGCGCCAGCGTCGGTTTTGGCGTCGGCGCGAAAAAAGCCGCGGGCGGCAGCGGGGTTGGCACCAGAGGTTCGGCCGTTGGGGCTGGCGTCAATAGTGCGCCAGGACGGCATCCGCCGAGAAGGAAAATCAACAGCACGATCAGCGCCGGGCCTGGCAGTCGCGACCTGGCGTGGGCCGACTCGAATCTGCAGAGGCTGCAAAGGAAACGGCGGGCTGTCTGGCCCGCCGTTTCCTGCGTTGGTTGTTGGCGTTCGACATGGAGTAGGCCGCTGGTGGTAAAACGGATCAATGACTTGCTCCATTGGAATGTGAGCGGAGGTCGTGCAGCGTGTCAAGTGTACTATCGAGCGAACGTAACGCCTCATCCAACTGGTTCATGATCGGATTCGACGCCAGGGTCGTTGGCGCTGTCGGCGACGCAAGCTCCGCAGCATGCTCAGGTTCTTCCACGTGGGTAAGTTCTTCGAGGTGTTGGATCACCCGGCGCCGCGAAATATGGAGATCGTGACGGGACAAAATGTCTTTGAACTCATGGTAGCGGTCGGCCAGATCCAACGTCACAGATTGATAGCCGTGTTCCGCGACGAGGAGGCGGGCAGAATAGCGCATGATGTTGTAGAAGAACATCTGATAGTCATCGGCGCGTGGTTCGATCAGAATAATATCCACGTCAGGGTGGCGGCGGCGCAGCGTTTTGATGTGGTAGTTGAGGCCAGAGCGCATCATGATGCGGATGACCTGCGAGCCGATCGCCTGCATCCCTTTGTCGCTAATGAAAGTCCCGTCAGGGCCGAGCATGGGAACCCCGCGTTTGCGCTGGTTGTTGAGAGGGACAAGGGGGTTGATACAGACGATCAGCTTGGCGCCATGCTCGATGGCGAGGTCAATGCTGGCATTGCCGCGCATTCCCCCGTCTATATAATCACGCTGGCCGATGCGCACCGGTTTGTAGAGGAGCGGTACCGCCGAGGAGGCCGCAACCGCTAACGAAATCGGCACATGGCTGTTCTGGTCGTTGCCAAAGACCGCGCGATGTCCGGTGTCAAGATCGGTTGCGATGATGTATAACTCTCGATCGAGGGCGCGGAAGTCATTGGAGAGGCCAGGCCGGTTGAGCGCCGAGGCCATGTAACCTTCAAGCGCGGTGCCGTCATACAAGCCAGACGGTAGGACTTCGATCAGTGTCCAGATGAAGTCCCATAAGTTCATGTCGTGGACGTTGCGACTATAGTGGCGCAGTGCGTTTTGAACCGTGCCTGGAAACCGGCGCAGGCGTCCAAGCACCTCGCCGTAGTTGGGGCGGAATAAGTCGCCCGCCCAGAGCGCACGTACTTCGGCGTGGCGGCCAGCCAGCGCATCCATCGCAGCTGCGGGACTCATGCCGTTCGCCAACAGACTGCCAACGATAGCGCCGGCGCTGGTGCCAACGATAATGTCAAAGTCATTCACGGTCCGGTCTTGTAGGAGATCATTGATGGCCCGCAGAGCGCCGATTTCGTACACCGCGCCGGTCAGGCCTCCGCCGGCCAGAACGAGAGCAATCTTTCTTGCGCGTTCAGTCGTCACGTGCTGATCTCCTTGGTGGCAGAGGAATTTTCTACCGATGCGGCGGCTGCTGGCGGCCCCTGCCGCGCCTGCATCAGCGACTCAAGTTCAACCGTGAGGGCTTCCAGTTGACCTTGCAAAGCCAGGATATCGGCGCGCGTCGGGATGTTGAGGCGGCCAAGAATGCTCTCTTCGAGGGCGGCTTCCGGCCCTTTGTGCTCAAGGGAGGGAGGCGCAAAGCGCGCCAGTTCAGCGCGCAGGCGATCGGCTTCCGGCACAGCCAGCTCGCCCCGTTCGACCAGGGCGTCGAGCCGGCGATTGATTTCCTGTTCCAACAGGCGAACGGCGCTGGTTGAAGCTTGAAAAGAGCGCCACAAATAATCCAGCGTGTCGCTGCCCGTGCGAATAAGGTTGGAAAGGATTGACTTGGGTAGGAAGCCCGCGCGCTTCTTCTCTTGCTCAAAAATGATTTGCGACAGCGTGACCGTCGTGAGATCTTCACCTGTCTCGTGGTCAACTACGTGCAACTCCTCACCGCGCTGAATGAGCTCGGCAATGCCTTCGAGGGTAACATAGCGTTTGGCTTCTGTGTCGTACAGCTTGCGGTTTGGGTAACGTTTGATAACGAGCATGGTCTTACTCTCCACTGTCGGCCTACATGGTGCAGCCTATGTTCTCATTATAATGGGCTTGCCGCGTTGTGTCAAACAGGTCGCTAAAAATGAAACCAGGTTTCACAGCGCTGTGGTATTGACAACGCTGGAAACCTGGGATGGAAAGACATGCCATAGCGCCGTCCGGCGCGCAGGCTTAGGCGGGCGTCTTCTTCAGATCGTCCACTTTTTTCGTCAGGTGCGCGATCTTCTTTCCCAATTCTTCGATGTCGTGCTTGGTGGGAACGTTCAGCCGGTTGAGAATCTTCTCAATCTGCTCTTCAACCATGTTGGATGCGTTCTCGACGCTCTTCTCTACTTGCTTCTCCGCACCGTTGCGGCGGGACAAGACATCCTTGACCAGCTTGCGGCCGTCACGTTCGGCGATCTCGCCGCGCTCGACCAGACGATCCACGAAATCCTGAACTTCATCGGTCGTCA
>CAZEPA010000463.1:0-3956 GCA_964513955.1 uncultured Anaerolineae bacterium
CACAGCAGGTGCAGGTCGTTTTTGTGTCCGTTGATCCCGACCGCGATTCGCCCGCGCGCCTGGCAGAATACGTAGCGAATTTCGATCCGTCGTTCATTGGCATTACTGGAACGCCAGCGGAGATCGCCGCAGCGGCCACGCCGCTAGGCATCTACTACAAAGCGCACGAGGGCACCGCGGCCACCGGCTATCTCATTGATCATACGGCCACCGTGCTCGTGCTTGATCGGCAGGGAAGCATCCGCCTGCTGATACCCTTTGGCGCCGCCGGGGCTGAGATCGCAGGAGATCTGCGCGCGCTCCTGCGGATGAAATGATCCCCTGATGACCAGATTGAACGTCGAGCTGTGCCCAGTCAAATTGAAATCGAGCCAGGCGCTGCTTGCCTGGCATAACCTAAGGAGCAAGCAAACAATGAAACGCTCATGGCTCGTCGTAGGAGCTGTCCTGGCATTGACCGTAATTCTGGCTGCGTGCGGCGCCGCGCCGGCCGGACCGCAGATCAAGGTCGAAGAAGCATGGGGAAGACCGTCCACGCAGATGATGATGACCGGCGCGTTCTACATGAATCTGAAAAACACCGGCGGCGCAGCCGACAAATTGACCGGGGCCGCGTCCGCGGCCTGCGGCGTCGTTGAACTGCACGAAACGTACAAGACCCCAGAAGGCGCGATGGGCATGCGCCCAGTGCCGGGTGGATCCATCGAGATAGCGGCCGGCAAGACCGTGGAGTTGAAACCCGGCGGTATGCACGTCATGTGCATTGACAAAAAGGAAGCCTTCGCGCCGGGCGCGAAGGTGCCGCTGACGCTGAAATTCGAGACGAGCGGCGAGATCAAGCTCGATGTTGACATCCGCCAGCCCGAGTAAGGTCCGACTGCTGTTGGTGAGGACAAGAGAGGAGAAAAAATCATGGAAGCACCCAAGGGAACAGTTGCTGTTTTGGCGATCTACCTGTTGTTGATCATCGCTTTGTGGGGCAGCGCCTATCTGATCATGTTGGCGCGAGGAGTAACGCAATGATACATGTTGATCCCTACGAGAAACTCTGGATTTATGTCGCGGCGGCCATGCTGTTGATCTTCGGGGCCGCGATCACCGTCTCAGCCTTCGCCACCGGTATTCAGGTGCCCTCGCCTGAAATGCGCGTGGATCCACGCCTCGTCGCCACGCCGAACGCCACCTCGTTCGGCGAACCTGGCCTGCGCGAACTGGCGCCGGGCAAATTCGAAGCGCGCCTGTTGGCCCAAACCTGGTCGTTCAAACCGAACGAGATTAAAGTCAAAGCTGGTTCCAAAGTGACCTTCTATGTCACCAGCAAGGATGTCATGCATGGCTTCCACATTGACGAAACCAACGTCAACTTCATGATCATTCCAGGCCAGGTTTCCAAGCTGTCGCACACCTTCGACAAGCCCGGCACGTACAAGATCATTTGCCACGAATACTGCGGCATTGGGCACCAAACCATGTTTGCGCAGATCATCGTGGAACCGTAAGCGCTCAGCCGCCGGCATGATCATGAGCCAGTTCTCATCATTCGCCCTTGATATCTTTTGTCGTGAGGTTACGATATGACTCAAAACTTTCCTCGTGCCAACCGTTTCACCGCCTGGCATATCGGCATTGCCATGGCCGCCCTGGCCATTGGCGGTCTCATCGGCCCATTCCAGAAGCTGGAACATAACGGCATCAACCTCTATGGACTCTTGCGGCCACTTGGGATTCAGAGCTACTACCAGGGATTGACGCTGCACGCTGTGCTCACTGCCCTGGTCTGGACCACCTTCTTCATCACTGGGTTTCTCACGTTTACCACCAGCTACAGCTTGAAGAAGGAAGTTGTCAAGCCGATCGTGCACACGATTGCCCTGGTGGTGATGGTATTGGGCCTCGTGTTGGCGTCCATTGCCCTGCTAACCAACCAGGCCACGGTGCTTTTCACGTTCTACCCTCCGCTGAAAGCCTCGGCGCTTTTCTATATCGGCCTGACCCTGGTGGTCGTCGGTTCGTGGGTGGTCGGCTGGGGCATCATCATGACCTGGCGCGCCTGGCGGCGTGAAAACCCCAAAGAGCGTACTCCGTTCATTGCCTTTGGTTCGCTCATCACCATGGTTCTATGGCAGATTGCCACCCTGGGCATCGCCGTGGAGATGCTTTTCCAGCTCATTCCCTGGTCGCTGGGCCTGGTGCAAGGCATTGACCCGCAGCTCGCGCGAACCTTCTTCTGGTTCACCGGCCACCCGCTGGTCTACTTCTGGCTGCTGCCAGTCTACATCTCCTGGTATGGGATGATTCCAAAACAGGTGGGCGGCAAGTTGTTCAGCGAACCGCTGGCGCGTCTCGCCTTCTGGCTCTTCCTGGTTCTTTCCACGCCGCTTGGCTTCCATCACCAATATACCGATCCCGGCATTCCCGCGGCCTGGAAGTATATTCATGCCATTTTGACGTATGCGGTCTTCTTCCCCAGCGTGCTGACCGCCTTCAACGTCATCGCCTCGCTGGAGATCGGCGGCCGCGCACGCGGCGGCAAGGGTCTGCTCGGTTGGATTCGCGCGCTGCCCTGGGGTGAACCGTCCTTCGTTGCGCAGAACCTGGCCATGATCCTCTTTGCCTTTGGCGGCATCAGCGGTCTGACCAACGCCTCCTACAACCTAAACCTGGTCATTCACAACACCATGTGGGTGCCCGGCCACTTTCACCTGACCGTGGGCAGCGCGACGACCCTGGGCTTCATGGGAATTTCGTACTGGCTGCTGCCTAAGCTGACCGGCAAAGAACTGTTCAGCAAGCGCATGGCCTTGTGGCAAGGCTGGACATGGTTCGTGGGCATGGTTCTGATGAGCAACGGCCTGCACATCCTGGGCCTGCGCTACGGCGTGCCACGGCGCACCATGCTGGGCGGGGCGCCGTACCTGTCGCCCGAATGGAGCCCGTTCATGATCGAGGCCCTGATTGGCGCGCTGATCCTGCTTGTCAGCGGCGCGCTCTACTATGTCAACGTGGTCGGCACCGTGGCTTCCAAGCGCAAGCTCACCAAGCCGGTGGAGATGCCCGTGGCCGAGGCGCTGGATCCAGGCCCGACTCCCGCCTGGTTGGAAAACTGGCGTCCCTGGCTGGCCGGCACCATTATCCTGATCATCATCAGCTACGGCCCCATGCTGTTCCAGCTCATCTCCCAGGCGCAGTCCACCTCGCCCGGCTTCAGAGTCTGGTAGGCGATTGATTATCCTGGGTGAATTTGCCAGCGGGGCGAGGGAGACGCATCTCCTTCACCCCGCTGGTTTTTGTCACCGCCCCACTGCCGCTGGGCGCTGCTGTAGCCCGCGGCTGCAAGCCCCGAATCACCGCTCTTTGGTCTGCAGCGGCTTTGTCAGGCAGCCGTCCGCGTGCTACAATCTCCCGCATGTCAATTTCGGATTCACTTCAGGCTAAGCTCGACATTTTGCCCACGCGTCCGGGCTGTTACTTGATGAAAAGCGCCGACGGCACGATCATCTACGTGGGCAAAGCCATTAACCTGCGTGCGCGCGTGCGTTCCTACTTCCAGCAGCAAGCGCTCCACACCACGAAGACCCGACGCCTGGTGAGCCATATCACGGACCTGGACTGGATTATCGTTGAAACCGAATTGGAAGCGCTGGTGCTCGAAAACGAGCTGATCAAGCGCCACCAGCCGCGGTACAACATCCGGCTCAAAGACGACAAAACATACCCCTATATCAAGATTCATTGGGCCGAGGATTTTCCCAAAGTGACGATTGTGCGGCGCATGGTGCACGACGGCAGCCGCTACTTTGGGCCTTACACGTCCGCGTTCAATGTCCGCGTGACCCTGGAAGCCCTGCGTCATGTCTTCCCCTACTTGACCTGCAATCGCGAGATTACGGGCAAGGATGAGCGCGCCTGCCTCTACTTCCACATCGGCCGCTGCAACGGCCCCTGCATCGGCGCGG
>CAZEPA010000464.1:0-3951 GCA_964513955.1 uncultured Anaerolineae bacterium
TGGTCAGCGTGCGCTTCTTTAACTCCGCTGCGCCCACACCCGGCGGATTGAGCCAGGCGTCGCGCAGACGCTTTGGTCCAGTGCACGATTCTACTTGTGGGACAAACCGGCAGTGATCGCTGTGGATGATGTGCGTGACTTGATGACCGGGTGACTGGCCGGGTCGCAGCACCCTGTCTCGCCTTCTGGGGAAGATGGCGGTCTGCAACCGCCTGCGAGCCGAAAGTTTGTCTTTTCATTCCGTTGTGCTAGAATAAGAACAAATTTTCTAATCCACTGCATAACAACGACTTTGGCCTTGCCAAAGCGCCGAGGTGACGCCGATGCGCTTTGTTTGCCTACGGGTCGCCCATCTTCCTTGCCTCATCGAAGACCTGTCTGATCCAACTTTGATCCAACGCCCCCTGGTCATTGTGCGCGCCTGGGATGGCCGCGTGCTCGACGCCCTGCGCGCCGCGGATATTACCCCCGGCGACACACGGCGCCGCGTCGAGCAGCACTGCCCGGACGCCGCTATCCTGCCCGCGCATGAACCGCTCTACCAAACCTTTCATCAAGCCTTGCAAACCGCCCTGACCGCGTTCAGTCAGGCTGTGGAGGCGGCCGGCCTGGGTGAATTTTTTATCGAGGTCGGCGCCCTGGCGCGCACCTTCCCGTCAGAGCACGCGCTGGTGCAGCAGATCGCGAGGCATGTTGAAGCCGCAGTGCACCTGCCGGTGACGCTAGGACTGGCCGGCAACAAATTCACGGCCTGGCAGGCCGCCGCTGGCGCGACTGACCAGCCGCGCATCGTTCCCCCTGGCGCGGAGCGCGCCTTCCTGGCCGATCTGCCGCTCACCGCCCTGCCCGACCCCCCGCCGGAGATGATCCGGCGCCTACACCTGTTTGGGCTGACCACGTTGCGCGACCTGGCCGCGCTATCACGCGCCGCGGTGGCAGGCCAATTCGGCGCCGAAGCGCTCGTCTTCCACGACCTGGCGCGCGGCCTGGACATGCGGCCTTTGCAGCCAGAAGCGCCGCCGCCGCTCATCCGCCTAAGCCGCCGCCTGCCCGAACCGCTGACCGAGCGCCCGCAGCTCCTTGCCCTGACCGAGCGCGCGGCCCGCCGCCTGGCGGAACGCTTGCAGGCCAGTGGCTATCAAGCGACCGCGTTGACCCTGACGTTGACCGTCGGCGAGCAGCCAGAAATGACGACCGGCGCACCGCTCAAACCGCCCACCGCGGCCGTCGAAGTGTTGACACGGATCAGCGCGCGGCTGCTCGGCAAGTTGACCCCAGAAACCGGCGTCACCGGCCTCAGCCTAACCGCCTATCCCCTGCGTGAATGGCAGCTGGGTGCGCAGCAGCTCAGCCTGGTGGATGAAATGAGCGCACCGCGCTTGGCAAGACTACGCGAAACCCTGCGTCTGCTCTGGCGCCGCTTTGGTGAAACCATCATCCGCCTGGCCAGCGCCATCGGCCCGCCCCTGCCGCTGCCGATCCAGGTTTCCACGCGCGCCGATGGGCAGCCCGCGGCCCTACACTGGGGCGGCTGGTCACGGCCAGTGACCGACATCTACGAATCCTGGCGCGAGGAGCGCCGCTGGTGGGAGCAAACCGTGCAGCGCGCCTATTTCCAGGTCCTTGTGGCCGACGAGACCCCGTTCACCATCTTCCAGGACGAACGCCGCCGCTGGTTTCTCGACCGCCGCCAGGAGTTGTAGTGACTCCTCTGTCGCACACTTATGTCGAGCTGCATGCCCATTCCTACTATTCCCTGCTGGATGGCGTCCCCACGCCAGAGCAGTTGGTGCAGCACGCAGCCGCCCTGGACCAGCCCGCGCTGGCCTTGACCGACCACGATGCGCTCTACGGTGCGCCGCGCTTCGTACAGGCTGCCCGCCAGGCCGGCATCAAGCCGATCCTCGGCGTGGAACTAACCCTCGTCAACGGCGGCGGCCATCTAACGCTGCTGGCGGAAAACGATCTTGGCTATGCGAACCTGAGTCAACTCATCACGCTGGCGCGCCGTGAGCAGGCCAAAGGCCTGGCCGCGCTTCCCTGGCGCCTGTTGACAGATCATGCGCAGGGCCTGATTGCACTCTCCGGCTGCCGCAAGAATGAAATTGCCCGCGCGCTGCTGGCCCGCGATGCCCGTCATGCGCGCCATGCCGCCGAACGTTTCGCAGCCATCTTTGGCCGCGACCACTTCTTCCTGGAACTGCAGCGCCACCATGAGCGCGGCGATCGCCGTCTAAACCACGGGCTGGCCTGGCTTGGGGAGACGCTGGGCCTGCCCCTGGTTGCTACCGGCAATGTTCATTACCTCACCCCCGCGCAGGCGCACCTGCACGACATCCTGACCTGCATTCGCCACCGCGTACCCCTGGAACAGGCCGATGACCTGCTGCGCCCCAACGCGGAATACACCTTCCGCACGCCGGCCGAGATGGCCGCGCTCTTTGCCGCCTGGCCGCAGGCTGTGCGCGCCACCGTAGAGATTGCTGAACGCTGTCAGGCGCGGCTGCCCCATGGCCCACAAACACTTCCCCAGTTGCCGCTCCCCGCCCACATGCCGGCCATCGCCTTCCTACGCCGCCTGTGTGAAGATGCCCTGCCGCGCAAAACTGCCCATCCCCGCCGCGCCTACCAGGAGGCGCTAGAGCGCGAGTTGGAGGTCATCGGTGAGCAGGGGCTGGCCGCGTACTTTCTCAGCGTCTGGGACCTGGTGCGCTTTGCCCGCGGCCAGGGCATCTTGTGCCAGGGACGGGGCAGCGCGGCCAATTCGCTCGTTGCCTACCTGCTTGACATCACGCCGATTGATCCCCTGACGGCCGGGTTGGTCTTCGAGCGCTTCCTGTCGCGCGAGCGTCTCACTCCGCCCGACATTGACCTCGATTTCGACGCCGCGCGCCGTGAGGAGGTGATTCAGTATCTCTACCAGCGTTACGGTCATGAGCACACCGCGATGGCCTGCACGGTCGTCACTTTCGGCCTGCGCCAGGCCCTGCGCGACGTCGGCATGGCGCTCGGTTTCAGCCCGGAGATGATCGCCCAGGTCGGCGCCAGCGTAGATTACCACTGGTCGGTCGCCGCCTCAGAGCCAGGCAATGCCCCTGCCGCCCCGCCCCTGGGGCCACGCGCCCAACAACTGCTGGAACTGGCCGCGGCCCTGGATGGTTTCCCGCGGCACCTGGGCATTCACAACGGCGGCATGATCCTGAGCGGCCCGCTGCTCGCCGCGCAAATTCCCATCGAACCGGCGACGATGGAAGACCGCACGGTGGTGCAATGGGACAAGGACGCGTTGGAAATGCAGGGCTGGATCAAGCTCGATGTGCTGGCCCTGCGTATGCTCTCGGCTATTGCCGATGCCTGCGATCTTATCGCACAGCAGGGCAAACCGCGCCCCGATCTGCCTGCCCTGCGCTTCGACGACCCGCAGGTCTACGACATGCTCTGTCGCGGCGAAACCATCGGCGTTTTCCAGGTGGAGAGCCGCGCGCAGGCGTCGCTCATCCCACGCTTCCAGCCGCGCAGCTTTGCCGATCTAACCATCGAGATCGCGCTCATCCGCCCTGGCCCTGTGCAGGCCAACATGGTGCATCCCTACCTGCGGCGGCGGCGCGGCGAAGAGCCGGTGCACTACCTTCACCCACGGCTGCAGCCTGCGCTGGCCGAAACCCTGGGCGTCATCCTGTTCCAGGAACAGGTGCTCAAGGTGGCGCGGGATGTGGCCGGGTTCACGCCTGGCGCGGGCGAACTGCTGCGCCGCGCCCTGGGACACAAGCGGGCGGAAGAGGCCATCGAGTCATTCCGGGAACAGTTCATTGGCGGCGCGCAGGCGCAAGGGGTGGCGCGCGGCGTGGCCGCGCAGATTTTTGCGCAGCTCAAGGCCTTTGGCGGCTACTCCTTTTCCAAAGCGCACGCCGCGGCCTTTGCCGTCATCACCTACTGGTCGGCCTGGCTGCG
>CAZEPA010000465.1:0-3948 GCA_964513955.1 uncultured Anaerolineae bacterium
AATGAGCCGGTGTTCTTGAATACGGCCGTCGGATAGGTGAATGACGTGCGCAGCATCCAGTAGAAGGGAAACACGGTCAGCAGCAGCAGCAAGCCCAGCCCAGCCCAGGCCATTATTTTGCCCCAGGGAAGCGGCCGACGCGGCGTCTGAATAGTTTGAGCAGATGCGGACATGACGATTATTCCTCCCTGCGCCCCGTTTGCGGGCGCACATAAAATGGCGGGACAGGCGGTGGCCTGCGATTACATATCGGTTTCGCCGGCGCGCATCAGGCGCATCTGCGCCATGCTGACGAAAATCAGGATCGCGAACAGCACCAGGGAAATGGCGGTTGCATAGCCCATGTTGAAGCGCGAGAACGCCTGCTCATAGATATACCAGTTGAGCACTTTGGTCGCGTTCACCGGGCCGCCCTTGGTCGTGATAGCAATCGCATCGAAAACCTGGAACGAGCCAATGATCGAAGTGACAAGAACGAAGACCAGCACGGGGCGCAGCAGCGGCACCGTGACCTTCCAAAACATCTGGCCCTCTGAGGCGCCGTCAATGGACGCGGCTTCGTAGACGGAACCGGGAATAGACTGCAACCCGGCGAAGAGCAACAGGGCGGTATAGCCAACGTACTGCCAGATATTGATCATGGCGATCGAGGGCATGGCATACTTCGGCAAACCCAGGAACGGGATCGTGCCCAGGCCCAAACCGTGCAACGCCACGTTGATGACGCCGATGGTTGGATCGAGCAACCACAACCAAAGCAGGCCAACGACTACCCCTGGCATCAGCCAGGGCAGAATGATCATCGCCCTGATGACGATGGATTGCGTCAAGCGGGACATCATCACGGCAATGACCAACGCCAGGATGGTTTGGATCGGGATGTTGAGCAGGACGTAATAGAGCGTGACCTTGAGAGAGTTCCAGAAGTTCGGATCCTGCAACAGTCTGGCGTAATTGGCCAGGCCAACGGACTTAGCCGGCGTCAGCAGATCCCAGTTGCTGAAGCTGATGAGCGCTCCTCGCACAGCCGGTATGGCATAGAAAAGAACGAAGCCGATCAGGCTAGGCAGGATGAACAGCAGTCCGATAATCGTTTCACGGGTTCTCCATCGTCGCTTGGCCTGTCCGCCAATAGCGAGTTTCGGAATAGTGGATGATTGGGCGCTCATACTCTTCTCCTCTCTGAACTAAGGTTGCAGGATCTGATCGAGGGTATTCCGTAGGGTCACAGGCAGTACAGGTTTGATAAGGTAGGCGGCTGCCCCCAGGGCCATACCTCTGCGCCGTTCATCTACGGCGCTGCACAGGATAATCGGTAGGGCGGCGCCGGGCTGCATCTGGCGGATGCTGGCCAGCAAGCGCCAACCCAGGCCGTCGGCCAGGGCCGGTTCCAGGATGATGGCCCGGATGTCTTCTGTGCGCAGGAGCCGGAGCAGCGCGGCTTCATCCCGGCATGTGAACACGCGATAGCGCCGACTGAGCTCACGCGCATAAAGCCGCTGCGTGACATCATCCGCCTCAACCAGAAGGATGGACAGGAGGGCGTCTGGCATGGGCAACTCCCTGGGCTGAACCCTGACGCATCATCGCAAAGCTACACGTACAGTATACAAAGATCGAACGTGCTTGTCTTGCACAGAAAGGACTGAGTTTTGGAGAAATGGGAACAGTCTCACCGCACCTGGCGGCGGAAAGTGAGGGGGCTGCGGCCGGTCTCTTGATGGAAAACGCGGCTGAAGTACGCGCTGTCGTTATACCCCACCAGATTAGCGATCTCGGTGATGGTATGGTTGGTCAGGCGCAGCAGCTCTTTGGCGCGGCCAACACGATAGCGGGTCAGATAGTCACGCGGGGCGATGCCCAGGTCGCGGCGGAAGATGCGCGTCAGGTAGCTCTCGCTGACCGCAACGTGCGCGGCAATCCGGCTGCGTGCGAGATCCATGTCGGCATAGTTCTCACGCAGGTAGGCGATGGTCAGCCGGGTCAGGTCGCTGATCTGCGGCGGCAAGTCCCCTTCGCTTGGCAAAATGCTGGCCGGCGCCGCGGCAGGATGTTCTTCGCGGCTCTCGGGCGCGGGCAAGGGCAGGTACAGATGGAAGGTGGCGCCGGCGCCAGGGAGGCTGGTGAAGGTGATGGCGCCGTCGTGAAGTTTGACAAGTTCGTGGGTCACACGCAGGCCCAGGCCCAACCCTTGAGGCCCTCGGCGCGGCTGTTCGGCAGCCATGAAGGCGCGAAAGATGTGCCGCTGCTGCTCCAGTGGGATGCCGGAGCCTGTGTCGTCCACCCACAGGTGCAGATGCGTGGTCGTGGGCAGCGCGCCCAGGGTGATGTTGCCAGACTCGGTGAATTTGTGCGCGTTGCTGAGCAGGTTGAAGAGGATCTGTCGCAGGCGCACGGGATCGGCGCGAATCTCAGGCAGCGCTTCAGGCAGTTCCAACCGCCATTTCACCACGGCGCGCGGGGGCAAGCTGCCCACCATCGCCTGAAAGACGCTTTCCAGGAAGGAGTTCGTGGCAATCCGTTCCGGAAAGATGTCCAGGTCGTTGATCTCCGCGCGCGAGAGGTCCAGCAGGTCGTTGATCAGCCGGCCCAGGTGCTCGCTGTTCTGATAGACGTATTGCAGATCGCGGCGCAGGTCGGTCGGCAGGTTCACGCCGTACAGGTTAGGCTGGGCCAGGGCCGATTGGCTGTAGCCCTGGATGATGTTGAGCGGCGTGCGCAGCTCATGGCTCACATTGGCTAACAGGCGGTTCTTGAGCTCACCGGCGCGCACCGCCGCCTCTTGCGCGGCCAGCGCCTCACCGTAAAGCTCGGCGTTGCGCATGGCAATGCCCAACTGATCGGACAGCACTTGCAGGCCGACCAGGTCCAGGTGGCTGTGCTGCGTAGAATGATCGCTTTGCAGATCGAGAACGCCCAGCACTTGCTGGCCGAAGCGGATCGGCAGGATGACACGCGAGCGGCAGCCGGGCAGGAGCGGGTCCGGCAGGGCGCGCTGGCTGCGCTGCATATCGGGGATGAAAGTCGGCTCGTTGCGTTCGAGCGTATTTCCCAGCAGGCCCGATTCAGCCAGGCGGATGCGCCTGGGTAGGGACGCGGCGTTCCCCGCCGATTCGGAGATGAGCACGTGCTCGTCCTTGTCCCATAAGTAGATTTGCACCCGGTCATAGTTGTAATTCGTGCGAATGATCTCAGCGATCTCGCGGCTCAACTGTTGGCGATCCAGAATCGCGCCGACGCGCTGGCTGATGGCCAGGCTGGTCTCCAGTTGTTTTAGCCGTTGCGCCTCTTGGGCGCGGCTGTAGCCCACCAGCCGGCTGGGCACGCTGGCTGAGGTAGCCAGCTTCTCGACGGCAATTTCCGCCACGTTGGCGCGGGTGACCAGGCGTGGTTTATAGCTGAAGTGCGCCGGCAGCGGCGCGCCCGCCGCCGCCTGACACGCCAGGTCAATCAATTGATAGCCCAGCTCCGCGGCCGGCGTCTCGACGGTGGCGGTGATGGTGCCTTCGGCGATGGCGGCCAGCGCCAGGAGATCGCCGTTGATGCCGACGATGACGGTCTGGTCTGTGGCCAGGCCGGCGGCCCACGCCGCATCGCGGCCGGCCAATGCCAACGAATCAGAAAGCCCGAAGATGCCATCAAGCGGCGCGGTGATCTCCCGCAGCGTCTCGCGTAAGCTGCTGTAAGCCAGTTCATACGTCCACGGCGTAGGACGGTGAATCAGGTTGATGGCCGGGTAGCGGCGCAGTACGTCACGGCAAGCCTGAAGGCGACTTTCACCTTTCTCGAAGCCTTCGTGCAGGCCGCCAACGATCAAGACATGGCCTCGTTCGTCCAGCCGGCTGGCCAGGTAAGCGGCGCCCATCGCGGCGACCTCGTACAGGCTGCGCGGCGAAGTTGCGCGGGGGTGATGCAGATCAATCTCGGTGGCGATGAGCAGCGGAACGC
>CAZEPA010000466.1:0-1834 GCA_964513955.1 uncultured Anaerolineae bacterium
AACCTGTTCTTCGGCGAAGGGCCGACGGCCGGTGTGGGCGTCGTGCGCCCTGACCTGAACAATGGCGCGGGCGTAGATTTGACCGGGCACACGGCCACCAACTGGTACGACAAGCAGTCTGAGGGGCTTTACCACCTGACCGGCGATTTCTACGGCTGGGTGCAGCTGCCGGTGTCTGAAGGCGAATATGGCGCGGATGAACCGTGCACCAGCGGCTCCAATATGAGCCGTAACGGCCCCGTGTTCCGCGTGGCGGCTGATACAGCCGATGCCATCAATGCCGCGTATCCCGGCTTCGACTGGAGCCAGTGGGACACCAACCATGACGGCATTGTGGATCACTTCATGATCGCGCATGCCGGCATTGGCAACGAAGCCGGCGGCGGCGCGCAAGGCGAGTTCTCGATCTGGGCGCACAGCTGGGATGTCTACGAGGACACCTACGGCGACGGTTCGACCCTGGGCCACCTGGTGGCGGGTATGGACACGCCGGATGATCGCTCCGACGACATCCGCGTCTTCAACTACACCATCGTGCCCGAAGATGCCGATATCGGCGTCATTGTGCACGAATACGGCCACGACATTGGCCTGCCTGACTACTACGACACTTCCGGCGCCACGGAAAATTCAACGGCGTTTTGGGATGTCATGTCAGCCGGTTCGTGGACGGGCGAACTGGGCGGGGCCGATCCGGCCAGCTTCAATCCCTGGGCGCGCACCTTCTTCGGCTGGACCAATCCGCTGGTTGTGGATTACAACCTCCCGCAGCCGATGGATGTGATGCTGGGCCAGGCCGCCGGCACACCTGCTGGCACTGAGGACACCGTACGCGTCAACCTACCCTCGACCGTGGTCAACATCCCCAACAAGGCCGGCGAAGGCAAGGGCTGGCACAATGTGTTGGGCGACAGCCGCGATGAGTCGGTGTACCGCAGCTGGGACCTGAGCGGCCTTTCTGGCAGCCTGACCGTCAGCTTCACAACCTACATTGACCTCGAAGCGGACTATGACTATGGTTACTTCCAGGTCTCCACCGACGGCGGCAATACGTGGGCCTCGCTGCAAGACATGGACGGCGTGGCGGTGACCGATCCGGTGGGCGGCCTCAACGGCCACTACGAAGGCGTCTTGCGCTATGACCTGTCCGCCTATCTGGGCCAGAGCAATGTCATCACACGCTTCCGCCAGATCTCCGACGGCGGCGTGCAGTGGGAGGGTTGGTGGATTGACAATCTGATGGCCGCCAATAACGGCATCGTGATCTACGCCAACGACCTGGAAGACTCCAGCGACTGGACCCTGGATGGCTGGGAAATCGTGCCGATTGATGTCAACATCGAGCACTACTCCATGCTCGAATGGCGCAATATGGGCGGCTTCGGCGCCGATGATGGCCTGGCCTATGGCTACTCGACGCTGACGCATCCCGGCGACGGCTGGATCGTGGATCGTGTGGGCGCCAACGTGCCCGGCATGGTGGTCTGGTATCGCAACGATGACTACGCTAACAATAACGTCCTTTCCGGCGGCCGCGCGGCCCAGTCGCCATCCTATGGCCCCAAGGGCAGTATGCTGGTGGTGGACGCCAATCCTGATCCGGTGCTGTGGAGCGGCGGTTTCTGGAATCCGGCGGCGAACGCCCGCCAGCCGCAAATGAACGGCCGGCGCCAATCTATGGACGCGGCCTTTGGTCTGGCGCCCACGGCTGTCTGGAACCTTCACGACTACGCCAACCTGGCCAACCCGGTGCTTGCACTGGGCAATCGCCCAGCCAAGCCAGCGTTCCATGACAGTATGGGCTACGTGCCTGGCTTTGCTTGGCCCGATAACG
>CAZEPA010000466.1:1844-3942 GCA_964513955.1 uncultured Anaerolineae bacterium
ATCTACACCGTCGCCAGCGCTTCCAGCGTCGTCATCCCGGCCAGCGGCGACTACACCACGCGTGTTCGCGGCCTGGCTGCGGATGGCGTCAACCTGGGCGGTGACTTCACCGACCTGTGGGGCGCAACGGTTTCCGGTCGTGAGTTAGGTTCTGGCAATCCTGGCGACAGCCATACGCAGTACGGCCTGCACTTCCAGGTGATGGACCAGGCGGCTGATGGCTCCTATGGTCACGTCAAGATCTGGAACGCGGCGACTGAGGTCGTGGCCAATATCACGGTCACTCCCGACACCTTTGCGGTTGGTCAAACCGCCACCGTTGATGTGCACAACATGAACAACGGCGGCGCGGAGAGCGGCCTGCTGCATGTGGTGGGCATTGACCGCAGCCTGGTCTCCTACGTGGACGGCAGCGTCTACGGCGGCGCCTTCCCCATCAGCGTACCGGCTGGTGTGGCGGCTCAGATGTACAAGAGCGGCGGCGCGGCGGCGCTCAAGAACGCCTACCGCCCGGACGGCGTCGTAGCCATTGCCTACGTCGGCGATATGATGACCGGCGAGGAAGTGCACTTTGGCTTCCAGGTGAAGGCAGAGATGGGCGCAGCCGGCGGCAACTGGTCGTTCGTGGACAACGTGTACAAGATGGGCGAGATGATCGCCAGCGCGTCTGCCAGCTTCAGCGTGCCGGCCCTCAACTCCTACGAGGTGACGCTGCAGGACGGTCTGAACGGCTACAGCGGCACGAGCGACACGTTCCTCAATGCCTGGATGCCGACTATGGCCTATGGCGGCGCGACCAACTTCTACGTACGCCAGCCTGGCGTCAAGACATCGCTGGTCAAGTTCGACCTGTCGGCCTTGCCCAACACCGCCGAGGTGACGCAGGCGCAGATCGGACTTTATGTGACCTACGGCAGCGGCAACGCTGTCTCGGTCGAAGCGTATCAGGTCTATAAGCCGTGGTCAGAGATGGCCGCGACCTGGAATCAGGCCGATGCCGGTATGCCGTGGGAGATGCCGGGCGCCATGGGGCCGAGCGACCGCGCGGCGACCTTCGCCGATCGTGTCAGCTTCGGCGGCTCCGGCCGCTGGGTCTGGTTTGATGTGCAGCATCTGGCGCAGATGTGGGTGATGAACGCCGACAGCAATCAGGGTATTGCTCTGGTTGGCGGCGGCAACACTAACTCTGAGTTGGAATTCACGTCGTCCGACTACATCGTGAACTTTGTACGCCCGCAGATGAAGCTCATCTACAAGGCGCCGTGAGGGAATGATGAAGGCTGAAGGCTGAATGGGGAGTGCAAAGCGCCGAGTGCAAAGTGCAAAGCACAAAGTGACGAGCGCATAGCGCATCATCCGTTCAAGTAAGGCTGACAGCAGTGAGGCCGGGTTTCGTGCGACATCCTTCGTGGATGGCGTAGGAAGCCCGGCCTCTTGTTAGTTTGCGTTCTCAGCGCGGCGGCGTTGGGAATGGAAATCAGGCAGCAAGCGGCAATTCGCTGAGTTGCTTCACGGCGCTGCGTTGGTTCTGTTCGCGGAATAGCTCAACAAATGCCCGGGCACGCTCGTTGTAAGCCTCATCCGACAGGTTGATGACCGATTGCTCTCCGGATGCCCGCTCGAATACCATGCACAGGGGTGCGGGTTCCACATAGCCGAGGATCATGCCCAACAGCGTTTTGCTGGCGAGGTCGAGATTCGCGTTCGTCAGGGCAAGGTCATCGTAGGCCCCGTGGAAAAGGTGCGCGCCATCCGGAATTCGATCGGATAAGGACGGCGCCTCCCTTTCGTCAATCAACAAATGGGCCAATCGGTCCAGGTTTTTGTCTGTAATGCTGGTATGATTATTTCTTCTCATGATACGCACCCTCATACTTGACACGGTATTTGCGCCAGTGCTTTTTGATGTCAGCGATGGCTTCTGCCAGGGCCATCTTCTTGTCACCAGCAGGCTGGGCGGTTTTTTGCGGGTTGCATCGCTAATTCCTGAATGCGCCGCTGGTTACGGCTCGCTGCCGATAGGGAACGTTTGGAGAGCTGAATGCGGGTCAACGTGACCGGGCGGCATCTGTCGGTGAGCGACTCCGTCCGCGCCTAC
>CAZEPA010000467.1:0-3942 GCA_964513955.1 uncultured Anaerolineae bacterium
GCTTCCCACAGGCTCGTTTCCCTGGTTCATCGTCAGGATCCTTTTTCACTCATCATTGCTTGCAGCCACGGCTCGCACAGCAGCAGGGCTAATACGCTCTGTCCGTCCTGCATCGCGCCGGAGCGGGCCATCGCCAGGGCTTCGGTCACGGGCGTCGTGCGCACCTGGATGATCTCCGTGCTTTCCAACTGCTGCCTGCCATTCAACTTCACGCCGGTCGCCAGAAAGACGTGGGCGCGTACATTGCTCGACCCAATGCCGGCGTAGTAGCTGCCCATGGACCGCCAGGTTGCAGCCACGCCGCCAACCTCTTCCGCCAATTCCTCCTGCGCCACCGCCAATGGCGTCAGGTCGGGCTTGTTGCCCAGGCCGCCGGCCGGAATTTCCCAGACCCAGTCATCCACGGTGTAGCGGTAGGAATAAATCAGCACGATCTGCCCATCGTCCGTTACCGGCACAACCGAAACGAAGCCGGGATGCTCGATCTGCGTGAAGGTGATCTCCTGGCCGTCAGGCAGGCAAATGTCATCCTGGCGGACGTTGTACCAGTGGCTCTGGTAGAGATGCCGGCTGGCGCGTATCTGCCAGCCCTGGCGGATGGCGTTCGGCTTGAACGCTCGTTCTGTCATACGTTGCCTCGCTTGGCTTCAGCCACAAAGCGCCTCATCTTGTCATGGTCCTTCTGGCCGGGCGCAGCTTCCACCCCGCTGCTCACATCCACGCCCCACGGTCGCACCTGGCGCACCGCATACCGCACGTTGTCCGGTGTCAAACCCCCGGCCAGCAGGATGCGATAACGGGGCGCCAGCGCCGCAGCGATTGCCCAATCGCCCACCTGCCCGGTGCCGCCGTGCAGTTGTGGATGGTAGGCGTCGAGCAGCAGCTGCGGGCCGTCGGGCGGTCCGAGGTCAGCGTACCATTCAGCCTCGGCGGCCGCCTCGTCCAGGGACGTGGGGCGCAGCGCTTTGAAGGCTTGGGGCTGCAGCGCTTCCAGGAGATGCGGCGGTTCGCCGCCATGCAGCTGCACCAAATCGAGACGGCATCGGTGCAGCGTCTCTTGGATTGCATGCAGCGGTGCATTCACGAACAAGCCAACGGTCCTGACCGGCAGCGCCATTTGCTGAAGGCTGGCAATGATGGCGACCACGTGCGCAGGCTCGATAAAACGCGGCGATGGCGGATAGAAAATAAAGCCCAGCATGTCCGCGCCCGCATCGGCGGCAGCCTGCGCATCCGCCAGGTTGGTCAATCCGCAAATCTTCACTTTCGTCATACGATGCGCCCTCAATAGCTGATGTGCAGCGCCTGCA
Source organism: uncultured Anaerolineae bacterium (assembly GCA_964513955.1). Taxonomy (GTDB): domain Bacteria; phylum Chloroflexota; class Anaerolineae; order SSC4; family Amarolineaceae; genus Amarolinea. Next base: position 1,311 of record CAZEPA010000467.1, read on the forward strand.
AGCCAAAAACGATCGCCGGCGCCAGGAAAACCGCCGGCATTAAGTTGCCGACGCGCACGCGGCGTAGATCGAGCAGGAGCAGGCTGATGCCTAAAACGAGCACGCCGCCCGTTGCAGTCATCTCAATCACCCACGGCGTCTGGCGCGTCACCTCGCCAAGCGCCGAGCCAAGCAGCGCGGCAGCCACGGTTACGCTGCCCTGCACTGCCAGAATGGTGAGCGCCGAAAGGATCACGCCTGGCCCCAGCGTGGCTGCAAAAGCCAGCGCAGCGAAGCCGTCCAGCAGGGATTTGACCGCCAGCAGTTGGAAATCGCCGGTCAGACCGTCCTGGATCGAGCCGAGGATGGTCATAGGGCCGATGCAGAAAACCAGGCTGGCCGTGACAAACGCGCGCGTGACGCTGCGCTCGCCGCTGCCCATGCGCTGCCCCACGCGGCGTTCGAGCCAGCGCCCCATGGCCTCAAGGTGATCTTCCAGGTGCGCCCATTCACCGAGGACGCCGCCCACGAGCACGCTGAACATGGGGATGAGCACGTTCTTGGTCTGCAAGGCCATGCTCATGCCCACGACGCCGGTCATCAAACCCAGGCCAGCGAGCACCGTCTCGCGCGTCTTGTCCGGCAGACGGTTGCCCAGCAGGCTGCCCAGGCTGCCGCCGATCACGACGGTCAGGATATTGAGCAGGGTGCCGGTCATGACGCGGCTGCCAGGCCGGCCCGCGCCAGTTCCCGCACACGGGCCGGGCGCGCCGCAGGCGCAGCCTTGACCAGCGACTCGCCGACGAGCATGGCATCCACGCCCAGGTTGCGCAGACGCCGCACATCGTCGGGCGTATGGATGCCGCTTTCCGCCACAAAAATCACTTCCGGCGGGACGAATGGGCGCAGGCGCTCGGTAGTCGCCAGGTCCACGGCAAAGGTGCGCAGGTCGCGATTGTTGACGCCGATGATGCGCGCGCCGGCCGCAAGGCCGCGCGCCACATCGTCCTCGTCATGCACTTCAACTAACGCTTGCATCTGCAGGCGTTCAGTTTCGGACAGCAGGCCGCGCAGCTCACGGTCGCTGAGCACGGCCACAATCAACAGCAAGGCATCTGCGCCGGCTGCGCGTGCGGCCCATACCTGGTAGGGATCAAAAATGAAATCCTTGCGCAGGAGCGGTAGCGGGCGTCCGGCGCCAGCCTGGCCTGGTCGCATAAAATGCTGGCGCACCTGGCTGAGATGGACCAGGTCGCCTTGAAAGAAGCGGGCGTCGGTCAGGATGGAAATGGCGGCGGCGCCATTGGCGCGGTAGACGTCCGCCAGGCGCACCGGGTCGAAATCGTGGCACAGCAGCCCGCGCGACGGCGACGCGCGCTTGATCTCGGCAATCAGCCGCACGCCAGGCGGGCCGCCGGCCGGACGCAAAGCGGCGGCAAAGTCAGCGGGCGGCTCGGCAATCGCGGCCGCGGCGCGCAGATCGGCCAGCGGCACCTCATGCTTCTCCCTGGGCAGCTCTGCGCGCTTGTGCGCCATGATCTCATCCAGGAACATTCCCCGCTGCATCAAGCGCTCTTGCTTGCCCGCACGGAGTGGACTGCCAGCTCGCCCCTTTGCATCCTCACGCCTGCCCCCCATCGCCCCCTGTCCGTCGTCCATCTTCCCTCTTCCATCTGCCAATCTTCAATCTGCCAATCTTCAATCTTCAATCTGCACTCTGCACTCTGCACTCTGCGCTCTACGCTCTACGCTCACGCCTGCTGGCTCACCGCGATCAGCTTCTGCAGGCTGCGCAGGGCGGCGCCGCTCTCCAGGCTGGCGCGCGCCTGCGCCAGGCCATCCGCCCAATCGCCGCTGATCGTAGCCAGCATGGCGGCCGCGTTGAGCAGCACCACGTCCCGCGGCGCGCCCCGCTGCGAGCCATCCAGGATGCCGCGCGTGATCGCTGCATTCACCGCGGCGTCCCCGCCCCGCAGATCGTCCTGAGAGGCCGGCGCCAGGCCAAGCTCGCGCGCATCCAGGTCGAAGGTGACGACGCGGCCATCGGGGTGCAGTTGGCTCACGCGGTTGAGGCCGGTGGTGCTCAGCTCATCCAGGCCGGGTTTGCCATCTGGGGCCAGGGAGTGAACCACGAACGCGGCGCGGCTGCCCATCCGCCCCAACACCCCGGCCAGCCCTGTCGTCAGAGCAGGATCATAGACCCCAATGACCTGGCGCCTGGCGCCGGCCGGGTTGGTCAGCGGGCCAAGCAGGTTGAAGACGGTGCGTGCGCCCAGCTCGCGCCGCGGGCCAATGGCGAAGCGCATGGCCGGATGGTGCTTGACGGCAAAAAGAAAACCGATGTTGGCTTCATCAATGCAGGTCGCCACTTGCTCCGGCGTCAAGTCGAGGTTGACGCCCAGCGCGCCTAGCACATCGGCGCTGCCTGATTTGCTGGTAATCGAGCGGTTGCCATGCTTGGCAACGGGAACCCCCGCGCCAGCCACGACGAAGGCGGCCGTCGTCGAGATATTGAAGGTGCCTGCGTGATCGCCGCCCGTACCGCACGTGTCTACGAGATCGTTCGGGTCCACGCGCGCTGGCCGCACCGGAATCGCACTGGCGCGCATCGCGCGCGCGCAGCCGGCAATCTCCGCGACGGTTTCGCCTTTCA
>CAZEPA010000468.1:0-3923 GCA_964513955.1 uncultured Anaerolineae bacterium
ACGGCTGGAGTCATTTCCCAATTGCTGATGGTACCCACGCCGGCGGTGTTGTTGTAGTTGGCGGCGAGATAGGACGTCGTGCTGCCAGCCTGAGCCGGGAAGACGGTGTCGTTGCCCTGGAACCAACCAGTGAGGCCTAATGGGTTGCTGTTGTTCTGGCTCGCCCAACCCAGGCCGGGCAGCAGCGTGATGTCTTCGAAGCCTTCAGTGAAGCTGGCCAGGGGGGCACGCGGGGCCGCAGCAGCGTACTGCGGCAAACGAGCGCCGGAACCGGCATCGGACTTGGTGGGACCGCCCGCGGCCGCGGCGCCCAGGGCCAGCACGCTCAGGCAGAGCGCCATGACGATCAAGGTCGTCAAGATACGACTTGCACGATTTAGCATGGTTTCATTCCTTTCTCATGTCTAACCAACAAAAACGAGAGCAGGACACAAACGGAGGCGCAACTGCGTAACAGAAGCAGCGCCCATTATAGCCGATGACGCCCAATACGCCAAGCTGCCCTTGCGAGATAAAAGCGTGGATCTGGGCATGACGCCAGCGCTGCTGACTACGGCTGCATCTCGTACGCGCCGTTGTACCCGTACACGTCGGCCCAGACGCGACGATAGCGCGCCTCATCGAAGACCGGCTTGCGCACCATACGCAGCGCCAATGCCATCTGCGGCGCGGTGCTGCTCGCTTTGCTGTAGAGCTGCAACGCGTAGCGGCTGACATCGCGTACCATGAAGTCAAAGATCTGCTCCACCAGGTCCGTATGTACGTGATAGATCTCGGCGTTCTCCAAAATCAACTGCGCGTAGACCACCTGTGCAAACAGTTCACCCAGGGCCAGCAGGAAATCGGTGTCGAGCGCCTGCTCCTCACTGGGTGTGGCGCGCGCCAAAAACTCCTTGAAGACGGCCACCTGTTCCTTGAACACGTTGACGTTGGGCAGGTCAAAGCGGTTGAAGACCAGGTTGTAGTCGTGGAAGCGAATTTTGCCCAGGCCGCGCGCCGGGCCTTGGTGGAAGAGGAAAGCGTCGTGCGCCGCGTCATCACGCCGCGGTGCGTCGGGGTAAGCCGCGGGGTTGAAGAAGTAGTTCGGCATGAACTTGATGATGAGCGCGATGTTGACGTGCACCGTTCCTTCGAGCTTGGGCAGCGCGCGAATGTCACGCGCGGCCATCTCGAAATACGTGCTGCGCTCGAACCCTTTGGCCGCAATGACATCCCACAGCAAGTTGATCACTTCTTCGCCCTGGGTTGTCACCTTCATCTTGACCATGGGATTGTAAAGCAAATAACGCCGGTCGGCCGGCGAGGCAGCGCGCAAATAGTCGGCGGCGCGCAGGGCAAACAGCTTCATGGCGACCAGGCGCGCGTAGGCATCGGTGAACATCTGCTGCACGTGGCCGAAATCGGTCACCGCGCGGCCGTAGAGGAAACGGTTGGCCGCGTGGTTGATGGCCTCGTAGAAGGCATGTGTGCAGATGCCAATCGAAGCCCAACCCAGGTTGTACTTGCCCACGTTGACCGTGTTGAGCGAGGCATCCCAGGCTTCCTGCCCGCGGGAGAGAATGTCCGCGGCGGTGATGGGGTAGTCATCCAACATGAACTCGCCCACGTAGGACTGGCTGGCGACGATGTTCTGGATGAGCTGGAAGCGCGGATGCTGCGAATCCACGGCGAAGAAGACGTAGTCCTGGCTGTCGCTGAACTTGCCGAAGGTCGAGATCATGGCCGCGCGGTTGGCGTTGCCGATGTAATACTTGTCCCCGCGCGCCAGGTACGCGCCGTCTGGCTGCGGCGCCAGCAGCATGTCGCTGGCGTAGATGTCCGCGCCATGCTCCTTTTCAGACAGGCCGAAGCCAAAGATGCCGCCGTCGCGCAGCGCCTGCGCGGCGCGGCGCTTGGCCTCTTCGTTCTGGCTCATCCAGATGGGGCCAAGCCCCAGGATCGTGACCTGCCAGGTGTACCAATAGGGCAGGCCATAGAAACCGAGGATTTCGTTGAACTCGCAGTTGCGCCAGGTGTCCCAGCGTGCATCGGCGTCGCCGTAGCCGGGCGGAGTGAGCAGGGTGGCGAAAATGCCTTCACGCTTGACAAAATCGAGCAGGTCCGCGTACCAGACGCGATCGTAATCATCGGCCTTGAGCTTGAGCTTGCCTTTTTGCTCGAAGAAAGCCACCGTTTTCTGCATGATGGCGCGTGAACGCTCATCGGGGTAATAACGATCAAGGCGCCTGGGGTTGAGAAGAATCATATCTATTACCTGAGATCATAGATTGAGTGGGAGGCTGGCTTGAGGCACGGGTGAGGTTGCTGACGTCTACTCCATGACCCAGCATGCGTGCGGCGGAAAGTTGACTGTCACCGTTTCGCCGACCTGGGGCAGGGTGAGCAACCGTTCGTTGAAGATGTCCACGGCCAGCACGGCGTCGCCCAGGTCAACCCGCGCGCGGACGATGCTGCCCAGGAAAGTTACGCTTTCGACGCGGCCCGGCAAGAGGATGCAATCCGGCGCCTCGCCCAGCGCCAGTTCCTCGGGGCGGATGGCCAGGTGTTTACTGGCGCCGGCCTCCGCTTCAATCGGCTGACCGGTCGGCACTGGATGGTCCTTGAATGAGCACAGCCCGGTTTTTGGATCAGCGACGGTGACCGGAAGCATGTTGAGCTGGCCGATGAATGCGGCCGTGAACGCGGTCTTGGGATAATTGTAGATCTCGAACGGTGTGCCGATTTGCTCCACCTTCCCTGCGCTCATGACCACGATGCGATCGGAGAGGGAGAGCGCCTCTTCCTGGTCGTGGGTGACATAAATCGTGGTGATGCCGAGCTGGCGTTGGATGCGGCGGATCTCCGTGCGCAGTTCGACCCGGATCTTGGCGTCCAGCGCGGAAAGCGGCTCATCGAGCAGCAGCACCTGCGGATGGATGGCCAAGGCGCGCGCGAGCGCCACGCGCTGCTGCTGGCCGCCTGACAGTTGATGAGGGTAGCGGCTGCCGAAGCCAGGCAGATGAATCACGTCGAGCATTTCGGCCACGGTGCGATCAATTTCGGCCTTGGGCGTGCGCGCGATCTTGAGGCCAAAACCGATGTTGTCGGCCAGCGTCATGTTGGGGAAGAGCGCGTAGGACTGGAAAACCATGCCCACATGCCGCTGATTGGGCGGCTTGTTCGTGATGTCCTGGCCGTTGACGACAATGGTTCCCGTGGTGGGCAGCTCGAAACCAGCAATCATGCGCAGTGTGGTCGTCTTGCCGCAGCCGCTCGGGCCCAGGAGGGACACGAACTCACCTCGTTCGACATCCAGGTTGAAGTCGTGCACCGCGATGCTGTTGCCGAACACTTTGGAGATATTGGTCAGGGCTAGAAATCCCATCGTGTCACCTTGCCCCCACGAGTGGGCGCTGACCAGGTTGGCCGCGCCCGAAAAATTGAATCAACCCCATGAACAGCCAGGTCAAGGCAAAACTGATGATCGCCAGGGCAGACGATTCATAGGTTTTGTTCTGTCCAACCAGCGACATGTACGGCCCAAAGGCATTGATGCCCACCAGGAAACTGGCGATGGTAAACTCGCCCACGACCGTGGCCAACGTGAGGAAGGCGCCGCTGAGCAGCGAGGAGCGCAGGTTGGGGAAGATGACCTGCAGCAGAATCGCGCCCCAGCCCGCGCCCAGGCTTTGCGCCGCCTCGGTCAACGTGCGCACGTCAATCGCGGCCAGGCCCGTATCTACGGCGCGGTACATGTACGGCAGCGCCAGGACGACGTAGGCAGCCACCAGCAGCATGTTGGTGCCCGCGCGGAAGTTCGTGAGCGGCAAGAAACCCCCGCCGTACACGCGGATCAGTCCGAAAACGAGCACAATGGCAGGCACCACAAATGGCATCAAGGTAATGAACTCAACCACGGGTCGGAGTTTGGGCAAGCGAAGACG
>CAZEPA010000469.1:0-3917 GCA_964513955.1 uncultured Anaerolineae bacterium
TTTAGCCTGAAAGGAGAGAAAACCATGACAGGCAAGTCAATTTTAGCCGGTTTCTTCACTTTGGGAAATTGGGACAAGCGCCCACCGTCGGCGCCACGCGCTGACATGCACACGTTGTGGATGCAGCCATCTCAGATTCCCTTCGCCGCCAGCGCCGCCGCCTACCTGGTCAAGCTCAATGAGAACCTGGTTTCAATGGGCGACCTGCGACAGTACTTCGTCGAGCATCCCAGTTTCATATGGCTGTGCGGTTTCCCCCTGGCGCCGTCGGCCAGTGTGCGCCACGGGTTCGATGCGGAGGCCAGTTTGCCCACGCCGCAGCAGTGCTAAAACCCGGCCTTGCGCGCCGCGTCCATGGCCTGCGCCCGGTCGGCCACCTGGAGCTTGGCGAAGATATTGGAGACGTGGTTGCGCACGGTCTTGAGGCTGACGACCAGGTCGGCAGCGATCTCCTGGTTGGTGCACCCGCGCGCGATCAGGGCGAGGATTTCGCGCTCGCGGTCGGTAAGCTCGGGGAAGGGGGGCTGCGCGGCCGCCGGCCGGCGCAGCGCAGTGAAATACCCCATCATCCGCTGGGCGATGGCCGGGCCGAAGATCGCCTCACCGCTGTGCACCGCGCGAATGGCGCGCAAGATTTCAGCCTTGTCCGCACCCTTAAGCAGATAGCCGCGTGCCCCGGCCTGGAGCGCGGCGAACACCGAGTCGTCGTCCTCGAACATGGTGAGCACCAACACCCGGATGTGCGGCGCCTGCGCCACGATCTTGCGCGTCGAATCAATGCCATTGCCTTCCGGCATATGCAGATCCATCAGCACCACGTCCGGCTGCAGGCTGACCGCCATACGGGCCGCTTCCACGCCGGTGATGGCCTCGCCCAGTAGCGTCAGGTCGGCTTCGCGGCGCAGCATGGCGCGCATGCCATCACGGAAGGGCGCCGAGTCGTCGGCGATGAGGATGGTGATTTTATCCATGAAAACTTGCCCCATTTATCCTGCCAGTTGACCGACCGCGGAGTCCGCCCGCGGAGCCCGCATCCTCAGATGCGGACGGCCAAGATGACTCTGGCGCGCTGCCCCCGTGACCGTTCCGCATCTGAGGATGCTTCACTCCTCAAAGCTTCACCCCTTCAGGACAATGGCAGCCACACCCGCACCTTCGTCCCCTCACCAGGCGCCGACGTGACAGTGCACTCCCCGCCCAGCTCCGCGGCCCGTTCGCGCATGGAGATCAACCCCACGCCCGCAGCGGCATCGGAGGGCAAGCCGCGGCCGTCGTCGCTGATCGTCAGTTCGACCCGGTCGGCCTGTGTCAGCTGCACCCGGCATGTCCGCGCGTTGGCATGGCGGACGACGTTGGTCAGGGCCTCGCCCGTGATCCGATAGAGCGCGACCTCGATCGCCGCAGGCAGCGGTGATAGCCGCTCCGGAAGGTCGCAGGCGATGGTCAGGGCCGTGCTTTGATACCGCTCGGCCAGCAGGCGCAGGCTGGCGGCCAGGCCCAGGTCATCCAGCGCCGGCGGGCGCAGAGCATACACCAGCCGGCGGATGTCGGCCACGGCGACCTGGATGTCGCCCTTGAGTCCGTCCAGCATCGCGGACGCCGACTCGGTGTCGTAGTTCAGCTCATCCCGCGCGGCGTCCACCTTCAGGGTCAAGCTGGCCAGCGCCGGGCCGAGGCCATCGTGGAGATCGCGGCGCAGCCGGCGGCGCTCTTCCTCGCGCGCTGTCACCAGCCGTTCGCGCGAGCGCTGAAGATCGGCCGCCAACTGCTGCGCCTGCCACGTCTGCTGCGTGGCATAGAGCGCCACACCGGCTTGCTTGGCAAGATCATCGAGCAGCCGCCGGTCGCTCACCGAAAACGGCTCGCCCGACCCGCGCGGTGCCAGGAGCAGTGCGCCGACGGGCTGGCCCTGGTGGAGCAGCGGCCACCGCATCAGGGGGTAGGCCGGCGGTTTGCCCCAGGCGGCAACTGGCTTCTGCTCGCCTGCGTCCCCAGTGGCGTCCACAGTCGCCCCGCGCGCGGAACGACTGTGGTCGCCACTACCGATTGTCAGCGCGACGTATGGCAGCTTGAGCGCGGTGCCGATGGATTCGACGATGGCGGGCGCGACCGCATCGGGCGCCAGTGCCCCGCCCAGGCGTTGGCCGAGCCGCGAAAGTACCGCGTAGGGGTCGTCGCGCTCGCCGTACATCAGCCGGTTCACCGCGCGCTGGAGACGCTCGCGAACAGGCTGGAAGAGCACCGCGATGACGCCGGTCGCCAGGAAGAACGCCAGGGGGCTGTTGCTGATCCGGAACAGGGAACTCAGCGCGCCCACGAGCAGGACGTACAGTCCCGTCGTCAGCGCGGTGAGCGCGCCCCATACCAGCGCGCGGTTGATGACCAGGTCGATGTCGAAGAGGTGATGGCGGAGGATGGCGACCGCAAACGCCGCCGGGATCATCAGCGCGGCTACCCAGATTAGGTCATTCCTCAGTACACTTTGTCCGGGGGGCAGGTTCGGTCGTTGGGCGACATCAGCGAACACATCCGGGATCACAGATAGGACCAGGCCCACCACCAGGGCGGCCGCGAAGGCGAGTACGACCCACTTGGCGCGCCGCCGATCGTCTGTAGTAAGGGAGCGATAGTTGGTCACGAAGAAGGCTGTCGTCAGGGCTAACAAGGCCACCTGCACCAGCAAAAGGGCCAACATCACGTCCGCAAACGCCAGGAGCGGGTCTGGCGCAGAGCGAAACGCCATGATGACCGTGATCGCGATCCCGCCGATCGGCGCCACCGTAAGCGCAAATAGCCACGCGCGCTGGGTGCGCAGCCATGGATGCGGCCGTGGGAACAACAGGGATATCCAGAACAGGCCCATCAGCCAGCCGGTGTCGGCGGCTGTACCGAGAAAAAAATACAGCCACAAACTGGGACCAGACAGGAGCTCGCTCATCTGCAGATCTGCCGCGCGCATGACGCCGTAGCTCAGCAGGCAGGCCGCGGTCAGGAAGATCACCCGTACGGCCAGATCACGCGGCCGTACCAGCAGCAAGAAGGCCCCGACAAGCTGAAAGACCACCCCGAACAGTAGGATGCCCCACCGCCGGAACGGCAATGCCAACTTGCCCGGCTGCAAAGCCACCGATATTTCTAGCGGGCGGCCATCTCGCATGACCAGGTAAGTGACTTGTTGCCCGGGCTGGGCCTGTCGGTCGGTGTTCCTGGGCCCGAACATGGCATCCTGCACCGCCTCGCCGATGCGGCTGCCCGCCACCGCGGCGATCACATCATTCGCGCGCAGCTCCGAGCCGGGCGCAGCCCACACGACTGCGACCTGACCGGGCCGCGGGGTGATCACCGACACCCACGCGCCATCCCAGGGCAGCGTGGTGCGCAGCGCCAGAAAGGCGATGGGGGGCAGCCAGATCAAGGCGCCTGCCAGCCAGATGCCTGCTGAGGCTCGCCGTGGGAAAGTGGTCATCTTGTTCACAGAACGGTCATGATGGCGGATGGATTTTGCAGTCGAACGCGGATCAGCGCGGTCAAATGCACCCGAAGTTTACCGCAGTCTTGTGTTTTATAGGAAATCTTTGTTGATGTGTCGAGGGAGCATCCCCAGATGCGGCGCTAAACTCACGCCGCTCCTGGCGGACGCTCCCTCCTCGCTTCTCGGGCTTGCCGGCGCCCTTTTTTCGGTCGCTGCCTGGTATTACTTGACCGGCAGCAGCTCATAGATTATCTGTAGCCGGTTGCCGTTACCGATCGTGAAGTTCGGCCCCGTTTCGTCCTGCCCGTTGATGGCAGAGTCCAGCAGGCTGAGCTTTTGTCCCAACAGGTTGGTAAGTTCCCGATCGACCTGTCCGTAAGTTGCCCCAGAGAGACTGCCATAGGGGTAATAGCCCTCGACGAGATGCGCCTTGAGCTGTTGAACC
>CAZEPA010000470.1:0-3916 GCA_964513955.1 uncultured Anaerolineae bacterium
AGATCAAAGCTCCAGTGTTCTCTCGGCTTGTTTGCTGTGTGAGAACTCGTCGGCGCTGCTCAGATAGCCACGGTATTTGCCGCGCAACCCTTTGGTCGGCTGCAGATGCGTCTTGGCACGGAAAGCGTCTATATTCAAGATCGTCACCAGGTAGACATGGTCGTCGGAATCCTGAATCGGCTCCAATGGGCGTAACAGACCATTCTCGTAGGTGGCCTCAATGGTTCGTGGTGACATCACAGTCATGCATTGACCTCCGGCACACGTAGGGTCCGCTTTGGTAACAGGTATCTGGCACGGATTGTAGCACCTGGGCAACAGGGCGTCAACTGGCTGAATTGACTACCGCCCTTCCACCACTGCGATCTCCTCGTCCGTCAGCCCATACAGCAGGTACACCACCTGGTCAATCAGGCGGTCGGTGGCGGCCAGAAGCGCTTTGAGCGGCAGCAGCTTGTCCAGGCTGGCGGCATATTCGGCCTGCAGATGCTCCTGGAAGGCGCGTTTGCTCGGGTCCACAGCCAGCTTGCGGCGGTTCTGGCGCAGCACGGCCAGCAGATCATCCAGACTGGCGTGCGGCTCGCCCTTTTGATAATCGCCCAGGTAGTTCTGCACACGGGTCTTGTTGTTCAGGCTGTCGAGGGACGCGCCAATTTCCCGCTGCAGCCAGGCCAGGAAACCGTTGACCTCGGCCTGCTTGTCTCGGTTCATGCCGATCATCTGCTCGGCGAGGAAGGCGAGGAAGTCGTGGATGACATCGGACCTCACCTCAGCCCCCGACCCTCTCTCCTCTCCAGGGTTGGAGAGGGCAACGTCGGACCTCGCCTCACCCCCCGACCCCCTCTCCTCTCCAAAGTTGGAGAGAAGGTCGCCAAACCTCGCCTCACCCCCCGACCCCCTCTCCTCTCCACGTATGGAGAGGAGAGGGGGAGGCAGGGTTGGCGGCAAGGCCACCAACCCTCGTGTGGCGACGTCGGCGATGAGGTCGAGCGCATGCTCGAGGTCGTACTCGACTTGCTGATTGCGCAGGCGGAGGACAATCAAACCGCGGGCTTCAATCTCTTGCTGCCGGATTTGGTCATAGGCTTGTTGATCAGGGTGGCGGTGGACCGCGCCATCCAGTTCGATCACAAGGCGCTTTTCTGCGCAGTAAAAGTCCGCAATGTAACGGCCCAATGGATGCTGTCGCCTGAATTTCAGGCCGTTCAACATGCGGTTGCGCAGGCACATCCACAAGAGTTCCTCGGCGCGTGTCTGCTGCTGACGCAACTTGCGCGCCAGTTCAATCACATGGCCGGGGACCTTCGTATGAAGAACCTTGCTCTCCGACCCCTTCTCCCTGTCACCGAGAGGATGTTCGGCGCCCGCTCCCCCCTCTCCCCTCGATACGCCGGAATCGGCAAAAGCCGTCGCGCGCGCCCTCTCGCTCCCCTCTCCTCTCCGGGCACCGGAGAGGAGAGGGGCCGGGGGTGAGGTGAGGTTCCCCTCCACCCACGCCATCACGGCGCTCGCATCCCCGCTCGCACGGTACTCGGCATACAGCCGCCGTCCTTCCGCGGCCAAAGCCTGGCGCTCTGCGGCGGGGGTGGTAAAGGCGATCTTCGGCAACGGAAACGGGTTGAGGTAGGCGGTTTTCATGCGGAAGTAGCCGCCGCGCAGATCCGTTCCGGTCTGACGAAGAAAAAAAGTCATCAGCGAACTATTCAGCAGCGCTGCCAGTGCCGGCAGCGTGATCTCAATAGCTTCGCGCAGTCGAATCCCGTAAACCGTATCAATGATGTAGCGCCCCTCAAAATCGCAGCCGAATTCAGCTTGACCAGCCACATCAGGCAGGACAAGCTTCGGTTGCCCTAAGAAGGACATGTTCCGGGGATAGCTATGACAGTACCAGTCGTTGCGCTTTTTGAACTTCCCTCGATCGCGGCCTTCCAAGATTTCTCTATTGATCGGATGGTTCAAGTACGCCCAAGCCTTTGGATACCGTGCGCCCATATCTTCAGGCGCAAGCAAGCGCCAATCCTTGCCGAGGGACTGATACGGAAACAGCAAGTAGTGCTCCGGTTGATACTCGTAGCGGTCAACATCGCGACCGGTCAGAGATGGCCGCATGATTTCTTCTTCTAGCTCCATCCATGCGTTCAGCGAGCGCGAGTAGAAGCGGTTGCCTTGTCGTTCCATCATGAACACCGAGTCTGCGCTGGTTCCTGTTCCCTTGAACACGTTGGCGATCTCTTCCAGCCGAGGTAACTCTGCCAATCCTGCCAACAAGGTGTTAGCCGAACCAAGAACGAACGTCCATGGATTGCTGCCGAGCGACTGCGCAGCAACCATGGCTTCCTGCCATGCTCCCGATTTTCCTGGCACAGGCTGAAGCCCCCCGTCCGCAGCGTCGAGCGCGGCCACGCGTAGTTGTTCCTGCGGTGTTCCGGCCAGGAACAGCAAGCACGTGTACGTAGTGACGCTTTCGAAGACCTGAAACGGCCCAAAGTCCACGATATACTCCGCGATGCGTCTACTGGCCAGCAGTGACCGCAAAGACTCACCCACCTGTGTGGTAAACCACTTGTTAGGCAGGATCATGCCAGAATGACCGTTGACGTTCAACAGCCTTGCAGCAAGTTCCACAAAGCACAGATAGATATCGAACTCTCTCTTGGCGGCAGCTTGATAAATACGGCTGTAGTAGGCCCAGACAGCGGGGTCCGCATCTTTGAGCCGCAGGCTACGCACATACGGCGGATTCCCAATCACCGCGTCGAACCCCGGATTCTCCGCCCAATCGCGGCGTGCAAGGTCAATAAAGACCTCCGGGAACTCCAAATCCCAGTGGAAGAAGCGCTTCTCGCGCCAGAGGTCTCGCGCGCGTTCGATGGCCGCCTGCTGCGGCGCGCTCACGGGGCGCTGACCCTTGAGCGCGGGCACAACCTCGCCGCCGAAGAGGGTCAGGAATTCGAGGCCGGCCTGGTTGCCAAAATACTGGCTCACCCACAGGTCAAGTACCTGCTTGTAGGGTGTCAGGCTGGCCTGGAAGCCGGCGAAGTCCTCCGCGCTGCGGCGCACATCGGCCAACGTGCTGTCGGCCTGCTCCGCGATCTGGATCATGACTCCGGTCAAGTCGAGCAGGCCGGCGAACGGCCCGGCAAAGAGGCCAAACTGCCCGCTGGCCGTGCGCTGAATAGCCGCCTCCACCGTGCGCACATCCGCACCGATCAGCGAGTTGCCCCAGCGTAGGTGGTGGTCCAAAAAACTGAGCGGCGCGCCCACGGTGAAGGAGTTCAGCCACAGGCTCAGCTTGGCCAGCTCCACAGCCATCGGGTTGAGATCCACGCCGTAGATGCAGCGCTTCATCACCAGGCGGGTCATCAGCGCGGTGTCGTCCAGGCGGGCCGCATCCACGGCAATCCCCTGGCGCGCCATCTCCGCCATGATGTCCGCGCGCACGCGCTCGATCAACCCTTGCAGGGGGTTCCAGGCCCAGGGCACATCGGGATGGCTGTCGTGATAGGCCTGCACGCGCTCGATAATACCGTCGGTCAGGTGATCCACCGCGTTGACCAGGAAGTGGCCCGAACCCATGGCCGGGTCGCAGACCTTGATACCCAGGAAGGCTTCGCGGCCATCGTGCTCGGCCGCATCGAGCTGTGCGCGCAGAAGTTTGGTCTCGCCCGCTGTGAGGTTCGGCCGGCCAAGCTGCCGACGCACGTCCACGCAGCGTTCCATAGCCGCGGCAAAGCGTTGGCTGCGAGCCTCCAGGATGGGGTCCAGCGTGTGACGCACAATGTACTCCACGATGTAGTCAGGCGTGTAATAGGAACCAGTGGCTTTGCGCTCGCCCTTGTCGTTGACAAGAACCACCCTCTCCTCTCCTCTTTGCCCCCTCTCCTCGCCCGTAATCGGGAGAGGAGAGGGGGTTGGG